>DQSS01000097.1 GCA_015663165.1 Arcobacter sp.
AAAAGATTTTATTGTTGATGAATATCAGCTTTTAGAAGCTTTAGTATATGGAGCTGATTTTGTTCTTTTAATAGCAAAAGCACTTGCTACTAAAGAGTTACAATATTTATACGATAGAGCTTTACAACTTGGTCTTGATGTATTAGTTGAAATACATGATAAAGAAGACTTAACAAAAGCTATGAGATGTGGAGCACACATAATAGGTATAAATCACAGAAATCTAGATACATTTGAGATGGATATGGAACTATGTGATAAACTTATTCCAATGATACCAAATGGTAAGATTATCGTTGCAGAAAGTGGTGTTAGCAATAGAGAAACTATTGAAAGACTAAGTTCTATTGGTGCAGATGCATTTTTAATAGGTGAACACTTTATGAGACAAGATAGCATAGAAGATGAGTTCCAAAAACTAAAATATGGAAAATGAGAATCTAAGTAACTCTCAAGAATATAAAAAAAAGTTTTTTTCTAATACGGACAGTTTTTTTTCTAAAAAACCAAAATATATCTATCCTGAAGTAAAAGATACAACAGCAATACTTTCAAGTATAGCTTCAAAGCCTAACTTTTCTCAAGTTAGAGCTAGGTATAAAACACAAAAATTTCTAAGTAAATTTCTTTTAAAATCACATTTAAATTGGATACTTTATTCATTTACTAGAAAAGAGACACTATATATTGCAACTAAAAATCACATAGGGCAAAGTGAAATAAACCTACAAAAAATGACTATTTTGTCATATTGTAGTAAATCAAAAGACTTTATTGGTATAAATAAGATATCAGTCTTTAGAGATAAAGAATTTATAAATGAAGAAAAAAAAGAAATATCAAAATATCAACATCATTACAAAGAGCGAAGCTATGGTATTTTTGAAACAAATCTAAAAGATGAAAAATTAGAAAAACTTATACTGAAAATAAAAAATAATATTAAAGGTAATATATCATAATACTTTTAAGTTTTATTGTTTTATAATATAAATTATATTTTACAAAAAAGGTACAAAATGAAACAAACATCTTTAGCAACGATTATCAACAAAAAGATTGGTATGTATGTTGCAGGACTAATCTTAGTTGGTGTAGTTTTTTCTTTATTTCAATTAGATAGAGCGAAAAATACTGCATTTACACAATTGACAAAATTACTGCAATCTCAAATTGTTGCAAAACAAGCCTCAAAAGAAGAAGTTGGTATTATCTCATCTATTGCAATTGCACAAAACCCTCAAATCATAAAAGCATTGCTTACAAATAATAGAGAACTTGCTATAAGAGAGCTAAAATATTTAGTAACTTCTTTTAAAGCAAATACTCCTTTTAAGAATGTAAAAATTCATATACACACAAAAGATGTAAAGTCATTTGTACGAGCTTGGAAACCAACTAAGTTCGGCGATGATTTAAGTTCATTTAGAAAAACTATTGTAGAAGTTGCATCATCTAAAAAATCAATTAGTGCTATAGAAGTAGGAAGAGCTGGTTTAGTTGTAAGGGGAATCTCTCCTATTTTTGATAAAAATAAAAATTATATAGGAAGTGTAGAAGTTATACAAGGTTTAAACTCTGTAGTTAAAGCTCTTCAAAAAGAAAATACAAAATTAATAATATTAATGGATGAAAAATATAAAAGAGGAAATTCACTAACTACTGATAGTAAAATTCAAAATTATTATATTTCACAAAAAACATTAGATAAAAAGTTCAAAGGTTTTGTTGCGCAAGTTGATCTAAAGAAATTATCAAAAGATGGTTATTTATTTGATTCAACACACCTATTTGTTTCTAGTCCTATTAGAGATTTTTCTAAAAATATTGTTGGAATGTATGTAATAGGTAAGTATATGAAAGATATTAATGAATCTATTGATGCTAATACACATCTAGTTTATATTATGGGAGTAATGACTTTGCTTATTGTTTTACTAATGATGGTATTAGTAAACAACATATTGAAATCTACACTTAAAACAGAACTTAAAATATTTAATGACGCTCTTGACCATTTCTTAGGTTTTATATCATTTAAAGTAAATACATATAAACCAACTGAAATAAAATATCATGATGAATTAGGACAATTACTACATAGACTAAATGAAATTGCAAAAGTTGAAGATGGTAGGTTAAAATCAGATATGCAAGTTATGGGTGAGATTACAATAACAACAGATAAAGTTGAGCAAGGTATCTACGGATGTAGAATTAAAGCAAAAACATCTAATCCTATGATTCAAACGCTAAGTATAACTATAAATAAAATGATTGCAGCTATGGATAGAGATATGACCCAGCTTAAAAATACACTTGCATCTTATTCAAATGATGACTTTAGACCAGCTGTTTCTATTGATCCATCACTAAGAGCTGATATGCTTTCTGTTATGAATAGTGTAAATACTCTTGGAGATTCTTTAAGAGCAAATGCAAAAACAAACCTTACAAATGGTGAAATCTTAAATACAAACGCAGTATCTATGAGTGATAGTGTATCTAACCTTGCTGATAAAGCTAACCAACAAGCTGCATCATTAGAAGAAACAGCTGCTGCTGTTGAAGAGATTACAAGTATTACAAGAAATAATGCAGATAATTCTATTA
>DQSS01000214.1 GCA_015663165.1 Arcobacter sp.
ATATTTGCCAATATTAGGTCTATCGAAGCTAATGATAGAGATTTGAAGTTTTTAAAAAAACCTATTTTCTCAACTGCATGTATTGATTTAGATACGTATAGATTTGCTGTAAATGGTGATATTTGGTTATGTGACTGTGTAGTTTCAGAACAACCAGATGATAAAAGTTTATTAATAGGAAATATTTTCTCTGATAGTTATGAAAGTATTTTTAGGAAAAAAACAAGAAATAATTGATACCTGGAAAAATAAAATCCCTATTGTTTGTAAGAATTGTGATATTTATACTCCTAGAATTGGTTGATTTTTTTTAATTTTGTTAATATGTTATTAACATTTTTTTGAGTAATCATCATTCCAAAATCTTTATTATTTTTGTTCTCAATTTGTTTTAGTATTAAAGTTGCAATATCTTGATATGCATGATGTCCATCATAGAAATTTTTATAACTATTATTTGTGATTTCATTTAAATACATAAAATGATGTATTTTTCCAAATACGGAGACTAAATCTTTTATCCAGTTTTCATATTCATCATATAGATTATGTTTTTTTAGCTCTACGAAGAGGTCTTTTGTGATAGGTGTTGTAAAAATTATAAAATTTGACTCAGGATATGAATACTTTATGTTATTTAATATATTTTTATACTCTTTGTAATAGCCTTGCGCATTATAAAATCTTTTTGTAAAATTTTCTATTTTATTGGGCATGTTTTTTTTTGTTTCTATAGAATTTCTTTTTGTAGTATATACAGAATATTCATAAGTATATACCCTCTCTTTTGTATCATTTTTTATATTTATATTTTTTTTTGCTTTCCTCAATGAGTCATAGCTAAGGAGTGTTTTAAATCTATAAAAAGGAGCAGTTATATCACTATAAAATTCTTTTGGAGATTTTGCTATATTTGAATCTTTTAGATAAGAGAAAAAATCAAGTCCTAATATAATAGTTTTTGTACTATCAGGATTAATTTTTTTAGCAATATCAATATACCCTTTATACTCTTTAATATGTAATGAGGCAATAGAATAGTTGAAAAGATTGTACTTTTCACTATGGTTTGTATTTATAAAAGAAGATCTACTGCTACCAATTAGTGTAGCATTATAATCATTTTTACCAAAATAGAGAAGATTTGTTTTCTGTTCTCTTTCATTATATTGGTTTTTATATTTTGATATCTCAAAATTATGATTAAAGCACCATAAAGGATTTGCTAAATAGTTTATAATAGATATAATAGACATAATAGATATTATGATTATTAAAGAGAAGAAAATCCATTTTTTATATTTTTTCATTTTATAGTAATTTTTTTATTTTATTTACAATTAAATTATTGTCAATATTCTCTGCAATCTTACTATCATCTTGAATTATTAATTCCTTATATCCCCATGGATACCATTTATCCATATTCGTCTCGCCGCTTATTGAGATGGTTTTAATGCCCAAAGCAGGAGCTACATGCATTGCACCACCATCTAAAGTAACAAAAAGTTTTATATTTTGAATTAGCCCGGACAAGTCAAGCAGTGATGATGTTTGTATGAAAGTTGCTGCTGTTTGTTCATCTAGTAACTGTGCATTTTTAAAGTCATCTGGCTCTGCTGTAATTAAGATTTTTTTACTATCTAGAGCGTCAATTATTGATTTGAATTTTTCTGTAGCATATTTATTCGCTTTTCTTCTTGATGATATATGTAAGAGTATATAATCGTTATATTGTATGTATTTTTCTGTATATTTTTGAGGAACATAGAAGAATGTATTTTCTTTGTTATGCTCAATACCAAACTCTTTTAAACAGTCAAAACAAAATTCTACTTCATGTTTTTTGTTATTAACTGGGGTATGCATGTTAAAATTGTCTTTTCCTTTAAGGTTTTTTACTCCTACCTTATATGCAGCATTTGTAATGTTTGCAAAAAGTGAAGCAGATTTTGAGTAACCACTTCTAAATATTACCACAACATCATAGTTTTCTTTTCTTATATCAATAAGAATCTTTAATTTACCAAGTCCTGCTTTGATTTTATCAATTAGTTTTGGTTTATGTTTGGGTTTAGTATAACAGTAGATTTTATTGACAAATGGGTTTTTATGTATTGCATCATAGTTATAAGTATTTACAACTATGTCTATTTGATTGTTAGGATACTTTTTTCTTAAGGCCTCGATAGCTGGAGTAGTACATATTAAATCTCCTATATTATCGTTACGAACTAAAAGAATTTTTTTATTTGTAATATCAATCATCCATTTGCCTTATTCTGTTTTTTATCATTTCTATATCTAAACTCATTAAGCAATCACTTACTTTAGATCCATTACATCCATCTTCTCCGCAAGGAATACAATCCCATTTCTCAGAGATAACAGTGTGTTTCCCCATTGTTCTATTTCCTCGTCTTGTAGTATATTTTGATCCCATCATATCATTATCCCAAGGACCCCAATGATCTGCTCCACTTGGTCCAAAAAAAGCTAGTACAGGAGTGTTATTTGCTGCACAAATATGCATTATTGCTGTATCTACTCCTATAAAAAACTTTGCTTTTTTACCTAATACTGCTGTCTGTTTTAAGCTTAGTTTTGCACTCAGGTTAATAGGTGTTGATTTACATAGAGATAGTATGTTATCTATACGTTCCAACTCTTCTTCTATTGGAGCAGCACTTAAAACTACCTCTTTTTTAAGTTCAAGTTTACAGTAATCTATTATACTAGCCATGGTTTTATCGCTGATGCACTTAAACATCCACCTTGAAACTGGATGTATATGAATAAACTCTTTACATGAGAGAAGTGAATCAACTTTTTTTTCATCTTCTTCACTCCAAAAAATCTCCACTTTTTTATCTTTTATAGGAAGGTTTAAGGCTCTCAGTGGATCTAGGTTTGTCTCTAGTGTATGACGTAGCCCTTGTTTTGGAAGATTAAAGTCAAATACATTTTTTAAAAGTGCATTTTTTTTACTTTTATATCCTATTTTTGTTTTTGCTCCACTTAAAAGAGCAAGTTGTGCCCCTCTGTCCCCTTTGGTGGTGTTTATAACTAAGTCATACTTATTAGCTCTTATATTGAGACCAAATCTTATTTCAGCCCACAGTTTTTTTAAACCTTTAAGAGCTTTTATTTTTGTTCTATCATAAATGATAACGTTATTAATATAAGGGCTTAAGCTTATCATCTCTTCAGTACCATTATTGACTGCTATATCTATTAAAGCATTTGGATAGATTGATTTTAGATTGGATATTAGTGGTGTAACAAGTAGAACATCCCCTATATTTCTAAATTTCATAATTAATATTTTATTGGGGTTTGATTTTAGCATATAGACTCCCTATTATGTTGTTTGAGAAGATAGCAATATTTTTTCTTAACCATTTTTCATCTTTTTTTATGGCTAAACGATTTACATGTAAGAGGTTATTATCAGGTAAGTTTGTACCTCTTTTTATAGTATAGAGTATTTCATACCCAACTTCAAGAGCTTGTTTTACTAATTTGTTGTCAAAATTTCCTCTAGGCCAACAGAGATGTTTATCTTCATATCCTAGTTGCTTTTTTATAGACTTTTTTGAGTTATATAAATCTTCTTGCCATGAGCGCTCTTTAAAATAAAAATCTCTATGAGATGCAGTATGAGAATGAAAATCAAATACATCTTGAGACTTATGTATATCGTCCCAATTCATTATAACGCTATTGGGATTGATAGGTATGCTTTTTTTACAATCACTATGATATAGCGGATTAAATTTTTCTTTTTTTTCACTTGCTTTGTCTATCCAATCAGTTACTAAAAAAATAGTTGCCTTAAGTCCTAGTTTTTTTAGAATAGGATAGGCATAGATTATATTGTCTCGCCAACCATCATCAAATGTTATAAAAACAGATTTTTTAGGAGCTTTAAAGCTACCTTTTTTATACATATAAAACTCTTCACTACTAAGTGTATAAAATCCATTATCGCTTAAAAATTTCATTTGCTTTGTAAAGTTTTCTACACTTGAGCAGATAAAACCATCTTTTGGTAAGATATGATGATACATAAGAACAGGGATACTCACTTAGCAAGCTCTTCATAAAGGTTTTGTGTTTGAATTACCATAGCTTTTACTGAAAAGGTTTTTTCTATAAGAATTCTTGCATTTTTACCAAATTCTTCTCTTAAGTTTTTATCAAAAATTAGTTTTTCAAGAACATTTTTTAGCTCATTTACATTTTGATTCTCAAATAAAAACCCAGTTTTATTGTCAATAATACACTCAGGAATTCCTCCAACTCTACTACCTACACAAGGAATAGCACATGCCGAAGCTTCAAGTATAGAGGTACCAAGTGCTTCCATATTTGATGGCAGAACAAATATGTCAAAACTAGGAAGTATTTGATCTATATCTTCCCTATGTCCTAGCATTATGACTTTATCTTGGAGATTTTTTTCTTTTATAATTTTTTGAATATTTTCAAGTTGGGGACCATCTCCAACTATGATAAGCTTTACTTTTGCATCTATTTTAGAAATAGCCTCTATTAAGTCTTTATGTCTTTTTGCGCCTCTTAAAACTGCAACAATACCTATGATGATAGTCTCTTTTTCTAGCTTTAATTCATTTCTTAAAATATCTGTTGTTTGAGGATAAAACTTATTTGTATCAATACCTGTATATATAGTTTGTAGTTTTTCTTTTTTTACACCTTTTTGCTTAAGGTACTTCTCTACTTGCTTACTAACAGTTACTACTTTTGTACTCATATTATATGATAAAATACTGTTAATAGGAGTCTGAAGATGTCTAACTCTTACGACTTTTTTATTCATAATTATTCCAACTATTGCTCCAAGCCAAGCGTCTTTTCCTGAATGGGTAGATATAATATCTATTTTTCTCTCTTTTACAATTTTACAAAGATTATAAATTGCTTTTATATCGTAGCTTTGTCTCATTTTAAGTGGAATCAAAGTAGCCATAATCTCTTTTTTGTTTTTTACAATGTTACTATTTGGTTGGGCTACATAGAAGATATTGAATCTCTTTTTATCTAAGTTATTGATAAGGCGGATAGTCCTTTTTTCTTGACCACCCCATCCTGTAGATATTTCCATTTCAAGTATATTTATTTTTTTCATTTAATGTACTTCCAAAAAGTGTATTGTG
>DQSS01000249.1 GCA_015663165.1 Arcobacter sp.
TACCCTTATTTTATTGTCTAATTTTATCTAAATTTGGAATTTGAAGAATTAGACTTTTTTAAAAATTGTTTGTTTTTCTTGGGGTATTATAAATTTAATGGTGTTATTATAGCTAAAAATCACTCTTTAAGCCTTTAAATAAAGGAATTTATAGTATATATCTTCTTATTTTATATAGTTACTATATTTATGAAATTACAAAATTTGTATTATGTTGTGGTAATTTTTAGAGGTCCCCTTATACATTTTCACTGTTCTCTGACTCATTAAGACAATAACACATAATACATTAATAGAAAATACTTCTACTTACACTCATTATAAATACCACTATTTGTTAGCTCAACTAAATAGAGTTGAAGTTCTTTGCTTAATTGATCTTTCCATTCAACAGGTTCTATAAGTCGTAGATGTGGCATCCATTTTTTAATCATTGGTGAAATCTCCATATAGTCTGTCACGTAAAAGGTCAAAAGTAATTTTCCATCATCTAGAAGTTTCTCTTCCTGAGAAGGAAGATGTTTCTTTTGTAAAAAATGCTTGGAAACACTAGGTGAAGCTTCCAAAATAACTTTTTGATAATCTCCTTGAAACACAGCAAATGGTGTTTGAAACTCTTGAAGAAATCGTCTAACTTCAATAACCTTTTCCGTTTCATTAAACTCATTTACGCTCATCTGAAAATCTTCTATAAGATGAATACGGAGGAATTTAAATCCTCCAGCAAATTCATCTTCAGTAACACATGCAAGATAAAGGTTACCCTCCATAAAAATGATGTTAAGTGGGCGTACTTCTTTATAAGTAATCCCCCTGTACACAAATTCAGATTTACGCTGAAGTTTCACTGCTTTTTCAACATCTTGCAATGCATGGTTATTTTTAAAGTCTTCCATTGGATTATTATGGAAAATATAAGCAAGATCTGCATCCTTCTCTGCACGGCTGATCTTCTTTTTCATATTATCATCAAGTGTTTCATAGTAATGCGGTAATACTTCTTTAAGTATCTGCATGTAACTAAGCAGTTCTTTCTTGTCTCCAAGATTCAGAGCCTGCTGCAAAATACTTTTGTTAATGATCTGATAACACCCTCTTCCCGTCCGTTCAAACACTTCAATACCAAGTTCATTCTTAAAAAAAGCACGGATTGTCTTAAAATGACGAAGGTTAGAACGTTCTGATTTAGCACTTTGCAAGATAGAAGCTATTTCACTTGTACAAATGGTATCATTATTGACAATATAGTTTAGCACTTTTAGTGTATCGTATGAGGTGTCGTGAATATCGTTACTCATTTGGGTTTACCTTTATTATTTTAATTCATATTCTACAATAGGTAATTGACACTATATGTCATATAATATTTCTAACTCTACAATAAAATAACTTCATTAATAAAATAGATTTTCTATATTTTCCTTTAAATATCTTCCTGAAGCCAAATCAATATTTGATGAATCTTCAATCTTCTTTTTTGTAACTTTACTTTTTGGAGCGAAACATGCAGCTAAAACTCCTTCACCTCCGCTTCCCCCAAAGTATCTTACTATATTCTGTAGCTTCATGACATGATCACTCTTTACTGCCCCAGCTTTACATTCAACTATATATAATTTTCTTCCATCTGTAAAAACAATATCTAGTTCCTGATATGTCTCACCAACGATACTCCTCAAATCACCTAACCCTAAAGATTGTTTTTTATCGATAGTTTCTTTAAATGAAATTTCTAATCCAATTCTCAAATCATGAATTTTCCCAGATTTCACATATGGCTCAAGCAACATATACATATATTCTTCAAACCAACCACCTGAAATGTATGTACCAAACATTGGCCATTTATTAAAAGAAAATTTCTCTTCCCCAAAAGTAATTTCAACACTTTTATCATCTCTATAAATTAGATGAATATCTTTTGTAGTTAGTTCAAAAGGTTTATCCTTATCCGCATACTCATTGGCTATCTCCCAATACAGTTTAGAAATCTTACTATTGTATTTCCAAAGCTTTAATGTCAACTGTTTTCTTTCTGGGTTATCTATATCTTCAATATCTTTCCAATACCCCTGCTTAGAAATTTGTAAATCATTTCCATGTAATTTTAAAAAAGTCTCTACAGAATTTATCTTTTTAGTTTTTTCACTTTTAAAGTCTTCCAAAAATATTACTTTATCATTACGACCATCAAAATAAAATGGTGTTGCATTTATCTTTTTACTTGCTGCAAGAGCACCAGCATACATTAATTTTGTACCACCTGTTAAGTTAAATCCAATTTTCAGAGTAGAAGGGAAGTTTTCTAAATAGTTTAAAATCGTTTCTTTTATCTTTGCTGGATCATAGGGGTCGATACTAAACTCATCAAACTCTGCACCACCTAAAAACTGTTTCATTACTTCAGCAGGATAAATTTTCGAATTTATAAAAACATGTTTTTTACTCTCAAATTGACAGATACCCAATAAACTAGGTATTCTCTGCTCTCCAAAAAGATGAAAAATGACATCATAATTTGAGCGAGATAACCCATCGTCATTTATCTCCTTGCCATGCCATTCTAACCATTCATCTGGTAATATTACCACTTCAGGATCTTTATTGGCTACAGAAGACGCGAGTAATCTCTTTTTCAACTCTGGATGCCTCAATGCAGTAAAAGCCCAAACAAATGCCATCACTGGTGTACCTGGACTTAAATAAAATGTCACTTCTCGTTTAGATTTAAACGAGGCAACAATATCTAATGCTTGTATTGCCACTCCATAAATACCTTCGGTATCATTAAGTTTATCCAGTTCTACAGAACGAAATATAATTTCTATCTTAATATTATTTTCTTGTAAACTTTTTTTAAGCCATTCAACAAAGTATCGATGTGCAATTTCAGTATTGGCATACTTATTTATAAAACTCCAAACCTCTGATTGATCATTCTCTTTAAAAGCTTCTTTTGCAACGGTAAGATCTGTTTCAAAATTGGACTCATCTATATTAACCTTGTCTTTATTTGTATATCCTAGTACTAACACCTCTTTATATGCTTCTGCCAATAACGCACTCAAAATTGGACCATTACTATATTCTAATCCCAATGCTGCACGCAGATCAGTTATTCCATACCATGTCATTAATACTTTTTTCATTGTATTTCTTCCTTAATTAAAGACAATATTATTTGCCCTATTTTTTTTTGAGCATCTTGATATTCATTTGGTAATATCCTTATTAAATAATCCAAATCAAAGTGTTTAGCCACTCCTATTTTGACCGTTTCCATCTCTTCATTATCCCACTCATAGTGAATGTGTTTCTGTGGGTCTATTATAATTTTAGGATTTAGTAGGTCATCAAAGAGATTATATTCTACTATCATACGCTTTAATATCTCCTCATCTACAGCATGAGCATCGGGCTTCTCCAGTGTAACTTTCTGAGATACTACATGTTTTTCGAGTTCCCTTGGATCAAGAGTAAGAACAATGATTTGATATCCATGTTTTCTTGCAAGTTTAGTATATGGTTCAGTTTGCCAGGGAGCTATATTTGTATTGTCACATATTATTACATCAGTACTGTTTTCAATACTCTTTTTAAACTCATCTAAATTTTCTTCATGATAATTCCCAAGTTTATCAATATCAAAAACATATTTTTCTTTTACCATGAAATATTCATCTGTTGAATGAATAGGTACTTTGATATTATCTTTTTTTAATTCATAAACAATACTATTTGTAATTGTTGTTTTTCCACTTCCTGGTACTGCACGGTTTATAATTACAGTTTTCTTCATTTTTATTCCTTTAAGACTTTATTTCATTAATAATAATTTTATTTTCAATATCTTCATTAGATAAATAATAAATGACTGCATACAATAGGTCAGGCATTTGTTGTAAATTATCAGGTTTATCTATTTTTCCAAAACTTATTTTTGATTTTAACTCATAGTTATTTATAAAATATTTTGATCTTGATTTTAGTGTATTTAAAAGCTTTTTTGTAATTGTCTCATTTGGATGTAAAATATTAATATCTTTACTATCTTTTGTTCTGAGAGAAGCTAATAAAAATTCTAAATAGCTAACTATATCATTTTCTTTTTCAGAATATATCAGTTTCTTTTCAATAAAGTCTAATAATAATTTAAGATTTTGAGTAGATATTTTTTCTATAACGCTACTACATCTCCATAATGCAATATTTAAAATTCGAACTTGTTTCCCATTCTCAAGTTTCCTAATATCCTTAAATATATATTTCTGCCACTCTGTAGTAATACAACCAAGAGATAAACCATACAAATGATTTCTGCTTTTAAATTCTTTAAGTATAAAAATAGTCTCTTTATTTATAATCAAATCTTGATGTATATAACTTAAAAATAGATATATATTGTTTTTCAATACATATGGTATTTCTTTTTGACAATTAATAAATATATTTAAGTTGTCATATAGTAATTGTTTTAATTCATTGTTTTGACTATTTACAATTGATTTTCCATTTTGCCAATATTTTGAAAATAATGCTTTTTTATACGAA
>DQSS01000135.1 GCA_015663165.1 Arcobacter sp.
AATCAACTATATGCCTACAATATGGAGCTGAAAGATCCTGGAGTATTTCTATTCCTTGCAGTTTGTAACCCTGGTGTAAGAGCTGAAGAGGTTGAAAAAGAGATATGGAATCAGATAGAAAAGATTAAAACTAAAGGTGTTAGTGAAGATGAGTTGAAAAAGATAAAAGTAAATACAAAAGCAGCTTTTATCTTTAGTATGGAAAACTCCAGTAATGTTGCTGACCTTTTCGGAGGGTATCTTGCGCGAGGAGATGTTAAGCCATTGTTGGCATATGAAGAGAATATTGAAAAATTAAAACCAGAGATAATTAAAACAGTTGCAAATCGCTACTTTAAAAAAGAGAAATCAACTACGGTAATTTTGCGAAAAGAAATTAAACAATGATAGTAATCAATTTAAGGGCACCTCTAAAAAACATACATAATCCATAGAAGGCAAAAAGGTGCTAATCTTTCGCAAGATAAATTCTTGAATTACCTACGGATAGTCCTGCGAATTTCTCTTAATTGTCTCATAAAGGTTTTTTTAATCTCAAAAATTGCTATGAGGATAAATTAGGCTGTTTGTAATGTTTGAATTTGCAAGTGGCCCACTAAAATAGAGAAATTGTTTAAAAGGAGTTTTTGTGAAAAAACTATCTATTAGTATCGATATGGGAGCTAAAAATAATGGTATATTTATAGCTAAAATAGATAATGATAAGATTGTTGATAAAAAAGCAAAGTGTATTGTTATAGATAAAAATAGCATCAAGTTTTCAAAAGTAAGCAGAAGAGCCAACAGACATAAAGTTAGAAATATAAAGAGAAGAAAGTTAGCAAAAAGGCTGTTATGGGAGATACTAGGTAGAGAACATTTTACAAAAGAGCAACAAGAGCTAATCCAAGGGCTTTTGAATAATCGGGGATATACCTATCTATCTACTTCAAGTGAGTTTGAGTCATTGCAAGAAGAGAGTGTTGAGTTTATAAAAGTCTATTATGAAGATTTGAAAGATTTAAAAACAAAAGATGATTTTTTGGAGTTTCTGTCTGACGATAAATTTAGTGATGAAAAAACTTTGCTTGAATTTTTGGATAAACAGATAGAAAAGCTTGAAATAGAACATAAGAAGAAAAAAAGTGATTTTTATAAAGAGTTTCGAGCTGACCATTCAATAATAAAAAGTGATTTAAAAATCTTAAAAGAGTTTTTCATAAATATTCAAAAAGAGATAAATACGGGTTCAAAACCAAGAACAAAATATTTCAAAGAGATAAAAGAAGAGATTGAAAAATATGATTTTATTAAAGACAAAGAGAGCTTTTTTAATCTGATAGGCAATATCTCAAATTTACAGTTGCGAGTGCTAAGAAAATATTTTAATGATAAGTTTGACGATAGATTTGATGATGAAAAACTCTACAAAAAACTCAATGACTATTTCAGAAGATTTCACGATAAAGATTTTGAAACTAAAGTATTTGAAGTATTCAATACAACAAAAAGCTTAAAAGAGTTTTTAGAAAAATGTTCTCCTATGCTAACTATTCCTCCACATGAAGATATGAATAATAGAAATAGTTATAAATGTAACTCTATGCTTATTAAAGATAGTGTTATAGCTGAATCTCTTAAAAAGAGTGTTGATCGTCTTTTGCAAAACAGTGCTTTTAAAGTTTTAGATGAAGATGGGTTAACCTATGCTCAAAAGTTACAGAGAATTTTAGATATTAACTCAAAAATCATTCCTTCTACTATCTACCCAAGAAATGTCTTTAAACATCAAAAAGATAATTCAGACATTAAGTGGTATCAAGATATTTTGCAAGATGGTTTTAATGAGTTTAGCCAATTTGCTAAAAGGTACTATCGTGAAGAGGAGAAGGTTTTAAGTGGTATCTATGAAGATAGTTTTCTTTTTAGAAGATGTAATCTCAATACGCCTTATAAAAACAATATTAAGCATATTTTACTAAGACCAATATACTCCTATGAGTTTACCAAAGATGAAGCAGATAAATTTTTAAAAGATATTAAAAGTGTCAGAGGATTGCAAACATCACTAAAAAGAGTCAGTGAAGAGGCTAAAAACTATCAAAATAGTTTTTATCATATTATTGAGGCTTGCTTCAATAATGAAGAGTGTATAGAAGATAAAAATATCAAAACAATTATAAAAAATATTGATAAAAACTTATCAGATTTAAAAACTATTTTGCAAGGTAAAGATACCTATTTGGCTACAATAGATGGAGTTGATAGCAAAAATCTCAAAAGAGTTATAAATATCTTCAAGCAGACCTATGAAATACTTTTTGAAAATATAAGTGGATTTAATAAAACTTGCAGACATTGCACACAGGAAAATGCAGTAAGAAGTGATGAAAAATGCGTGATTGGTAAAAGATTGCTTAGTGATGTAGCAAAACCTATCGATGGTATGCTCGATATGATGCTTGATAGGATTGCTTGGGAGATTGTAAAAGATATTTCAAAAGATGATATTGAAGATATTCAGAATATAGAGATTGTGTTAGAGCAGAACAGATTTGAGTTTGAAGAGAGTCTAATAGATATTAAAAGATCCAGTAATAATCAAATAAAACAGAAAAAAAGAGAGTATAAAGATAGGTTAAATGTCAATGTTTGTCCATATACTGGCAAGAAGTTTGAAAAAGGGGATTGGGATCACATCTTGCCACGAAGTAAGGGGGTTTATAATTCAAAAGCAAATTTAATTTATTGCAGTATTGAAGGTAATCAAAATGTCAAAAAGAATCAAGACTATACTTTGGAAATGATCAAAGAGGAGCATCTCAAAGCTATATTTGGCAAAGATAAAAACTTAGAAGAGATAAAAGAGATTATCGAAAAAGGACTTGATAGCATAGATGTAGAAAAATTTACAAACTTTGACAATCTTAAACTTCATCAGCAAATAGCACTCCGTTATGCTCTCTTTATGAAGGGAACAAAAGCTTACGAAAAAGCTTTTAGGATCATAAAGCTTGATAAAATTAAAACCATCTCAAATGGAACTCAAAAGAGGTTGGCAAGAAAAGTTCACGAAAAACTGGTAAGCAAATTTTCAGATGAGATGAAGCAGATCGATGTAAATAGTAAAGTCGTTGATAATAAGCAAGTCTCCGCTACAAGAAATGACCTTGCAGTAGATCAAGAGACTGGAGAGGTCAATCATCTTTTCAAAACAGATATTCAAGATGCACATTCACACTGTATCGATGCTATGGTTGCATTTTATTTAGTAAATAAAGATTTTGATTTTGATGAAATCTATGTAGATAATTCAGCAATAGATCAAGTAACGAAGTCCAAGACCTTTATTAATAGTGAGAATATAAAATCGTACAAACTTTTTCAAGATACGGTTTATAGTGAACATTACAAACACTTCACAAAAGAAGAGAAGATAGTAGATCTTTTAATAAAACATAATCTACTTTATATAAATAAAGATAATAATAAAGTCTATATAGAAGATAAAAATCAAATTGAAACAGTAGCTAAAATAGATAAAATCAAGTTATCAAATCTATTGTTTGAAGCATTTGAACAAAAAAATGAGAGTTTGTTAAAAGTACTTAAACCACTTGATAAAAAGAGATACAATACAACGAGAAAGGATATTATAAATATATTTTACTCAAAAGAGAAACTATTGCCTTTTGAGAAGATAAAAGATATACCACCATATCAAGAGAAAACCTATAAAGCTGTCTATAAAGTTTTACAAAAAATGGAAACCTTTGACTTTAACACTTATCAAGAGATAATGACTAAGTTTTTCAAACTTCAAAAAAGAAAAAGAAATAAAAAACGACACATTTTTTCTTTGCCATCACTTGGACAAAATGCTAAATTTAGAATCAAACGGGGAGATCAAATTGCTATTGTTGGTAGTGAAAATATAGCTACAAAAACATTTTTAGTTGATGGTAAGTTAGTGCAAGTTCCTTTTTTTAGTAAAAATGTAATCCCTTTAAAAATTGCAGATTTATTAAATGCTATGAAGCTAAATGAAAATGCTAAAGCTATTTATCAAGTTAACATAAATATTGATCAAATTAAAGAGTATGTTAATAAATTAGTATATACATTAACTGAAGCGAGTAGGTTAACAGTTAAGGTAACTTTATTGAAAAGTGCATTTGATGTTGATTTCGACCAAATTAAACAATTTAATGGTGCTCAAGATGATGAGTTTAGAAGTTTTTTGCAAAAGTATATACAAAATAAAGAGTCGATACTGTATTCATATTTAGGCTCTATCAGAGATACGCTTAATGGTAAAGCTCTCTTGCTTGATAATAGTCAACATACAATAACTTTACAATATAAAGCTGATATCAACAGTTATAAAAAAGAGATAATCTTAAATAATATATGAAAAACATCATCATAAATGATTATGGGCTATTTCTTGGACTAAGATCCTCTTTATTAGTCATCAAAAAAGATGGAAAAGTCATTAATGAAATAGCCCTAAATAGGATTAAAACTATTCAAGTATTGTCTCGTGGTGTCTCTCTTTCATCAGATTTAATACTGGCGTGTGCAAACAGAGGGATAAAAATCTTTTTCAATAATTTCAATACTTTTAGTGCAGTACATTCGCT
>DQSS01000171.1 GCA_015663165.1 Arcobacter sp.
TTCTATTATCTCAAATAAATTTGTGGTATCATCTGCACTCATTTGAGATACACCAAAGTCATCAAGAATAAGTAACTGAAACCTTGAGTATTTTTGACTTAATGAAAAATCAGGTTATTGATTAATTGCGAGGGAATAATTATGCCTACTAAATCTAGAATTGATTTAGTAGGATACCATCATGTAATAAATCGTGGTGTAAATAGATGTGTTATATTTTTAGAAGGTACTTATACATAAAACCTAATCTTCTACAGAGGTATAGTGTAACTCCAAACCATTTGAGGTAGTTACAAATCCATTTATATTTATCTTTCCATCGTGTACTGCTTTGTGGTGCTTTTTACATAGTGGTATAAGATTGTATTTGTGGTTTGCATTTACGTGTCCTATGAAACCTTTGTCATCTTTTTGCTTTTGTTCTTTTATGTGATGAACATCATCAACTGCTGTGCCACATATTGCGCATGCTACTACATATAGATCTTTGTTGTATTTGCTTGTCTTTTTTTGTGTTAGGCGTTCTACTGTGTTGTAATCGTCCGTGATTTTCTTTCTTATGTCATTTGCTACTTTTAGGAATTCTTTATCCATATGTAGTGATTTTGCGAATTCTAGTCCATACATAGAACTTCCACTTCCACTGCTTAGTTTTCTGTTAAATATTAATTTGTCATCTGTTTCATCATATATTACAGATAAGTGTAGGCATATGATATTTCTTAATACTTCTATCTCTTTTATTTCTGGTAGTTGGTGTAAGTGTGTTGCAAACATAAATATTGATTTTAATTTACTTAGTTTTAGTATTGCAGATGCTACTATACTTAGTCCACTCATTGTTTCTGTACTATGAGATATCTCATCACCTAAGACTAGTGACTTTGCACTTGCACGGTTGAATATATTTTTAAGCTCAAGCATCTCAACTGCGAAACTTGATAGTCCTCTTGCAATATTATCTGCTCCACTTATTCTTGTAAATAGTGCATCAAATAGTGAAAATCTCATAGAAGATGCTGGTACAAAAAATCCACTTTGAGCAAGTATTACACATAGTCCAACTGTCTTCATCAGAGAAGATTTTCCACTTGAATTTATACCATATAAAAGTACGCCTGTCATATGATTGTCTAGTATGTTGGAAGGTCTTGAGTTTGCTATGATTACATTTTCTTTGTAATCTTCTTTTGCCAAATTTAAATCTCCTAAGATTATATCATTTGGTACAAATATACCACTCTCTTCACCTGATTCTATTATAGGGTGTCTACTTTGAATAAGCTCTAAGAAGTTTTCATCTATTTTGGTTTTTATAATAGTTGGGCAAACATAGTTGTTTTTCTTTGATGTTTTTATATTTGATATTGTTACATCAACTTCTGCTATAAAATATACTAAGTCACCTAACATCTCACTAAACTTTATATCGAAGTATTCTATTTGATTTGAAAAAATAATTTTATTTAGTTCTATTATTTTTCTTAAATTATGTACATATGTATCTGAAATACTTGAAGTTAGTTTATTTGATATTTTTACATTTGATGCTTGTACTTTGATATTAAAATCTTTAAATAAATACAATTCATCATCTATAATAAGGTGAGATTTTAAAAGCTCATCTTTGATTGAAGAGTATCTTGTCTTTGTAAGCTGGATATGAAAACCTTCTTTATCAAGTCTATGTATAGCTACAAAGTTTGAATCTCCACTTTTTAAATATCCTAAGATATGCTCTTTAAAGATATTTAGCTTTTCTTCTAATAGTTCATTTTCTTTTAAAAGAGCATCTATTTTATCATCTATATTTTCTTTTACCATATTTGATGAAACATCTTTTAGCATATATTTTGCACAAATATCCAAATCAAATGTATTTGAAATACTATCCATAAATATATTTACTTCATCACTACTACAAGGTGGTTTTATGAAGTTATAACTCTCCATAAAAGTGATAACTTCTTTTATAGAAAATAGCGAATCATACAAATAAGAAAGCTCAAAAGGATGAAGTCTATTTAGCTTGATTCTTCTTGCTAGTCTTTCTATATCATAAATATTGCCCATAGAGTTTTCTATAGGCATATGATAATCATATAAATCTTTTGAAAGTTTATATCTTTTATTTAGTTCTCTTTCATCTTTAATTGGATGTGCTAATCTTTCTTTTAAAAGTCTTTTTCCCATAGCTGTTGAAGTATTATTTATAAGTGTAAAAAGACTTGGTTGGTTTGGGTGTTCTATGATGTTTAGTTGTTCTAGGGCATTATTACCTAGGTAAATATATCTGCTCACATCCAGTTTTATAGGAGTAAAAAGTTTTTGTACTATATTACTATCATGTCCTATTACAAAGTCTATAAGTATTGCTAAAGATTCACTTGCAAGTGGCAATCTTTCCATATCAAGATGTTCTATTGGTGTAAGAAGAGATTGTATTTCAAATACATTTTTGAATAGTTCATTTTGATAATTTATTTTTGCTTTTTGAGTGTTAATATGAAATGTTTTATGTGAAAGTTCAAGGTAGTCTAAAACTTCTTTTTGATTTATATTTTTGTCTAAAAAAGTTAAAATAACTTCAGAAGTTTTATGTGTATTCATATAGTTAAATACTTCATCAAGTCCAAAACTAGGGTCATCACTTGTACCAAAGATTTCGTTATAGTAACACTTTCCAGTAGTAACATCTATAGCACTATATCCTATAAGATAGTTTTTATTTACTATATCAACTACTAAAGATGTTATATTATTTTCATCTTGATTTAGTGCATAGTCGAAGTTTGTACCTGGAGATATTATTGAATCAAGTACTCTTCTTACATTTGGTGGTGTTCCTACTTGCTTTACTATTGCTATAGTGTATTTTACACAAGATATTATTCTTGCTAAGTGCTTTTCTAGTGCAACGGCAGGTACTCCTGCCATAAGTGGGTTGCTTTGTGAGTTTTCTATGATTGATTTGTTTTTACGAGTTAGCTGAATATTTAATAATTCTGCAATTTCTTTTGCTTTACCTATTTGTTCATCATCATTATTTACTTCATACACTTCAAAAAATGTACCAATCTCCATAAGAACAATAGTATTTTTTCCATACTTTTGCTCTAGTGTTTCTTGTATTTTAAAATATGTTTGAGTTAAAAGAAATGATTTATCTTCTAATAGTTCTGCAATTTTATCTCTCATACATTTACTTCAAGCACCTAGAATGGTGCTTTACCTGTCCAATCTCTTAAAAGTTTTCTATCTTCTTTAGTAAGTGCAGCTTTGGGATGTAAAGCTACATATCCTTGTAATGGCATAACTCTGTAAACAGATTTGTAAAGTTCTTCTAGCTTTTTATCTTTTTGTTCATCGGTATATGTTTGCCAAATAGAAAAGTTTACCCATTTTCTACCAAGATCTACATGTCTTGACATCCCCCAAGAAAGTGGTGCAATATTTGCATACCAAGGAAGTACTACTTCATTTGAGTGACAGTCATAACATGATCTTTTTAGTATATCCATCACTTCTTTTGGAGCTTGTATCTCTAGATGTTTATTTACAGGTGGATTTTCATAATCTACTTGAATAAGTTGTATTAATAGGAATGTTCCTAATAAGTACTTAAAAATTGTTTTTATTGCTAACATTTATTTTTTCCTTAGTTTAAAAAAACAAACCATAAGGTCGTTTTATCTCATCTATTAGTGCTTGTACACTTAAATTTCTAGCTTTTCTATTTATCTCATTTCCATCAAAATATACTATAACCGTAGGTATTGCAAATACATTTAGTTGTGCAGTAATCTCTGGATAATCTTCAACAGTTAAAGTAAGTTGTTCAATTTGGGGAAACTCATCTTCAAAAGCTTTTGTGATTTTTGGATGTAATATTTTACATACTCCACAATGTGCTCCTGAAAAGTATAGCATCAGTGCTGGAGTAGCTTTTATCTTTTCGTTTAGTTCTTCTATATTCATTTATCTATTTTAACATAATTATAATTATTTTTTCTTTTTAGCTGATTTAATCTCTATTACAAATAGTTTTATAAATACAATATAAACAATCTTTTTTATCTTCACATTTTTTAAAATCTACAACTTTTGTTTTTAGTGCTAAAAATACTTCATCTAATCTTTTAATTTTTTCTTCAAGCATAACTTCATCTTTTATATTTCCATTATTTAAGTCGTAGTATCCTACTTGTGTCACTTGGATATCTCTTGAAGCTAGTGCATAAAATTCAAGCTGAAAGTCTTTTGACTTTTCAAATGTCTTTGCTGTATCAACTTTTAAACTTCCTGATGTTTTATAGTCTAAAATAGCATATGAAGCCTCGCTAAGCTTATCTATTCTATCAATAGTACCTTTTATAGTTATATTGTTATATTTTAGCTTGAAGGCTTTCTCTGTAGCAAAAACTTCTATACCATCTTCTAATCTTTGAATATCATTCTTAGCATATTGTTCAAGCTTCTTTTTCCATATTTCTAGGTCTAGGGTTAGGTATGGATTTTTTCCTTGATATGAACTAATCTCATTTTTTAGATTTTCATATGAAA
>DQSS01000093.1 GCA_015663165.1 Arcobacter sp.
AGGAATAAACAAAAAGAAATGTAAAAAAAACTATACTCTTTCTAAAGAGTTGTTTTCATTAGAGAATGAAATGAATCTCTATTTAGAGATATTAACATAAATAAAGGAACTACAATGGGAATCAAAACAAGTTTAACAAAACGTTTCAATTGGCTAACAAAAGTAAAATTTGATAAAAAAACAGGATTTTATAAATATAGTTGTTTTAATAGCAATATTTATGTACGATATCCTCGACATTTTATAAAAGAAAGTGAAACACAGTGGTTATGTGAAAATCTTTATTATCATTACTATTTACCAAAAGACAATGATGTTGTTGTAGACTTAGGAGCTGGTTATGGAGAAGAGACTGTTTATTTACATAGTAAATCACCAAATATTAAATTTTTTGGTGTAGAAATACAACCAATTATTTTTGAATGTTTATCAAATACACTTAACGATTTAAATAAAAACTTTACATGTAGTAGTCAGGCAATTACAACAGAAGAATCTATTTCATTATTTAGCCATTTCTCTTATGCCTCTGTCGGAGAGCAACCTACAGAAGGATATATAGATATAGCTACAATAACATGGGATGATTTTCTTAAAAAACACAATATAGAATCAATTGATTTATTTAAAATGAATATTGAAGGTGCTGAAAAAGATATTCTTTCTTCCATAACAAATTTCAATATTATAAAAAGGTTTATTATTTCATGTCATGATTTTAGAGCAAACAATGGAGAAGGAGAGTTTTTCAGAACAAAAGATTATGTACTAAAAATATTAAAAGAAAATAATTATCAAATTCAAACTTTCAAAACAGGAGAAAGTTGGCATAAAGATTGGATTTATGCTTCTAGAGAGGAGTTATAAGAAATTATTTAGGAAATCTAACCCTTTCTATTTCTTATTACCTTTGCAGGGTTTCCTACAGCTATACTATACGCTGGTATAGCTTTTGTCACCACGCTACCTGCACCAATCACACTACCTTGCCCAATTTTAACACCTGTAAGAATTATTACACTAGCACCAATCCATACATCATCTTCAATAATAATATCACCTTGCTTCCCTTCTCCTTGTAACATCATTGGAATATCTGTTCTAGAAATATTATGATTACCTCCTATTATCATAACATTATGCCCCATCATCACATGACTTCCTATGCTAATTTTGCTTTGACCATGATCAGATGTTGTTATTGAACAATTTTTTGATATGTAGATATTTTCACCAAATTTTATTTGATTTAGTGGAGCAATAGTAACATTTTTACTTATATGCAAGTTAGTACGACTATTTTTTAAAAGTCCATATTTATCGATCTTTAAATAATATTTTATTAAATTTCGAACTTTTTTAAACTTTTTCTTCATAAACTTTCTCCATAAGTTTAACTGTACTATCGAATACTTTTTCTACTGATGGTTTTGTAAAGTCTGAATTATAAACTACTTCATGAGACTCTACTTGAGGTAAATAACGTAAAGGGGATACACCAAATGCGAAAATAAGCCCTATTGTTGGTACATGTACACCTAATGCCATATTTCTTAAACCTGTATCTCCCACAATAACCAGTGATGCTTCAGCAAGATACTCATAAATTTTATCTAATGGTAATGCATCTTGATGTATTACGGATGGATTATCTTTAAAGAGTTCATAAATTTCATCGAATGCTTCATCTTCTTTTATTCCTTTTAATACAACATGTTTATGATTAGGATACTTATTGAGCATCAAAGAAATAAGTTCTCTAAAGTTATTATCACCCCAACATCTTGCTTCTATCGAAGCTCCAGCAAAATAAATAATATAAGGTTTATTTTTATTACAAGTTTTATCAGATAACTTATACTCTAATGGATAATGTTTTGTGTTAGCTCCTAAAATATTTAATTGATGTAGCATACTCATTGTTTCAAAAGTAAAATCACTTCGTAAAATAGCAATATCATAAAACATTCTTCTAATCCATCGATAAGGGTAACCAACTTTTAATTTAGGTTGAGCAATTTGCATTATTAGAAGAGAAAGGGAACTATCAGTTAAGTCAAAAATAATATCTTGTTTTGGAAGCTCTTTTATTTGCTTAATTCTTTGAAAAACCGACGTTTTTTTCTTTTTATTTTCTAAATCAAGTTTATCTATTATATGTACAGCATCAATTAAATCATCAGGAATACCATACATATAACTTCTAATTACGCTTAATATAATTTTTGCATTTGGAAAATACTTTTTTAATTCAATTAAAAAAGGTCTTGTAGCAACTAGGTCTCCAATAGCAGCATGTCTAATAACAGTTACTGCTTGTATATCTTCTGTAACAATAGTTTCAAGGTAATTTTTTGCTTTCTTAGAAGCATATGCACCCCCTCTTCTAAAATTTAACTTAATCATTTTATCTCCATTAATACTTTAAGTAGTTTCTCTAATTGGGTATCGGAATGAAACTTCTCTTTCGCTTTTTTATACCCTGCCAAAGCCAATCTTTCTTTTAAGTCCCTATCTCCATAAAGTAAAGCTATCTTAGTAGCTAAGTCTTCTGAAGATCTATCAAATAAAAGTCCATTTTCGCCGTCATCAATAATTTCTAGTGGTCCAGCCTTATTAGTTGCTATCATGCAAACTTTATTCATCATCGCCTCTATCACCACCAAACCAAATGTCTCTTTAGGTGTTGCCAATATATTCACATCAAAAAGTTGCATATGAGCATTAACTTCTCTAGTAAACCCTGTAAATACAAC
>DQSS01000250.1 GCA_015663165.1 Arcobacter sp.
CCAGGAGTTAGGAATATTTTTGCATCTTTATTTACTCTAAGAGCATCATTAAACTTACCTTGAACTTTAATTTGCTCTAGGTGTAAAAGATTTTTAGTTAAAGACTTAGAAATAAGAATATTTGCTTGTGCTTGTGCTTGTGCTTCAATAGTAACAGCATCTGCTCTACCTTTTGCTTCAATTCTATTTGCTTCAGCATCACCAATAGCTTTTGCAGCTCTTTTTTCAGCTTCTTGCTTAGTTCTTAAAACTTCGTATTTTACTCTTTCAGATTCTTGATTTGCAACTTGAACTCTCTCAATTTGCTCTTTAATCTTTGTTGGAAGTACGATTTCTCTTAACTGAACTGATTCAATTGATACTGGTCTTCCATCAAGTTTTTCAATATCTGTTCTAATTCCATTTTCAATTAAAACTGCAATTTCATTTCTTTTTGTAGGTAAATCTTCAGCAGTAAATCCACCAACAACATTTCTTACAATATTTCTTACAACTGGATTTACAATCTTATCTTCCCAAGAAAGTCCCCATGTAGCAATAGTTGTAGGTGCTGCATCTGGTAAAAGCTTGTACTGAACAGTTAGCTCAATACTTACAGGTAATCCTCTTGCATCAAGAATATTAATAGCAGGGTTTACTTTGATACCATCTCCAAAACCACTCATATCTTCTACACTTTTATAGTTTATAAGTCTTACTTTTGTATCAACTACAATAACTTTTTGAACTACTGGAATGTATAGGTGAAAACCTGGTAGCATTGGCATTGGTTCATACTTACCTGTAGTAACTTTAATACCTACTTCACCAGAGTTAATAATAACAAATGGCTTAGCCATAAACAATAATACTGCAACAATTATGATTGCATATACTGTACCTGAACCTTTACCTAGGTTTTTAAAAAACTCAGGTGTTTCAAATGGTGGTTGATAGTCTCCACCACCTCCATTATTGTTACTGTTGTTATTAGAACCACCGTTCCCTTTTTGTCTGTTTTTAAAATAATCGTTATCGATTGGCATTAGTTTTTTCCTTTTGTAAATAAATTGTGAATCTGGTCTTGAAATGACATGTATGTCATCATTCCAGCAAATAAAACTGAAATAATAAGTATGATTGTTAAGTTACTCATTTGATATCCTTTAGTTTTTCGTTATATTTTCTAAGAGCAAAAAATACATTGATAGTATTTATCAATGAAATGATTCAAATTGTTGCTCCTAGATTAAACATAAATTGCTGATTATTGTTAATAATAGTTTCTGTATCTAAAATAATTTTTGACAATCCACTAACCAAAGCTATAATTATAAAAATATTAGCCATAAATTCTACTCTTAGTGTATTTAATTTTTCTTTAATATACTCTATATATTCCACATTAGTTTATATAAGTTAAATGTTTAATATATTTTGGATTTTTCCCTGCAACTACATCAAAGTAAGCTGTTTGGATTTTCTCAGTTATTGGTCCTCTGCTACCACAACCAATTTTTCTAGCATCTACATCTTTAATTGGTGTAATTTCTGCTGCTGTTCCTGTAAGGAAACATTCATCACAAATATATACCTCTTCTCTTGTAATCTTTCTTCTTTCAACTTCAATTCCCATATCTTTTGCTAAATCTATAACAGTAGCTTGTGTGATTGATTTTAGTGAGTTGTCATTTGGTGGAGTGATTAATTTACCATCTTCAACCATAAAGAAACATGCTCCACTAGCTTCTGCTATATAACCTTGGTCATCTCTCATTAAAGCTTCATCGTATCCAGCTTCTACTGCTTCAAATTTTGCCATTTGAGAGTTTAGGTAGTTTGCTACTGCTTTTGCTTTTCCCATTCCTGAAGTGTTTCCACCTCTAGTCATTGAAGCTATTTTAAGTCTGATTCCATTTTTAAGACCATCTTCACCTAAATATGCTCCCCATTTCCAAGAAGAGATAGATACATTTACTGGACAATCTTTATGATAAAGTCCCATAACTCCATAACCTAAATAAACAAGTGGTCTAATATAAGCACCATCAAATAGTTCATTTTCTTGAAGCAATTTCACTTGCGCAGCATTTAGTTCTTCAACTGTGTATGGTACATCAATCATAGTCATTTTTGAAGAATCAAGAAGTCTTTGAGTATGTTCTTGTAGCTTAAATATTGCACATCTTCCATCTTCTGTTTTATAGGCTTTTGTACCTTCAATAGCACCATTTCCGTAATGTAGTGTATGAGTCAATACATGTATTTGGGCATCATCCCAAGGAGTCATAACTCCATCCATCCAGATATATTTTGCTTTATCCATTAATTATTCCTATATATTTTATAATTTAAATAAGATTATACAAAAAAAGTCATTAAGAGTACATCTAGGCAAAAAATATTTAATTTATACAAATTTTAATATACAAAGATGAAAGATTTATATATAATAGTTCATATATTTATAAAGAAGGTAATTATGACATTTAATATTTTAATTATTAGTATTGATAATACTTTAAATAAGTTTGCATTATTAACTAACTCACTTGAGAATAAAAAACTTTTTTTAATAAACAATAAAGAGAAAATAAATAGTATTTTTAATAATTCAGATATACATTTAGTGATACTAGATGAAACTATTTTATCATTAGATGAGTTTGAAGATATTGCAAAAAGTTCAAGTAGTTTTGATTTTTACAATCCTGTTTTAGTTCTAAATAACTTTATGTGTGACTTTAGCAGTAATTCACTTTTGATTTATGATAGTATTGATATAAATAATAATCTACATTTAGCATCAAATAAAATAAAATTTTGTCATTCTCAATTTACAAAAGAATTAAAACATCAAAAAAATATACAAGAACTCCTTTATGTAAATAACCTAACAAAACTTCCAAATAGACTAAAACTTATACAAGATTTACAAAACGATGATATTGGAATAATATCATTGGCAATTTTGGATATAAATTCATTCAAAGAAGTAAATGATTTTTTTGGACATAAAATTGGAGATAATATACTAAAAGAAATTACAGCAATTGCTTCGAATATTATAAATAAACAATCTGCCTATATTTCTATTTATAAACTTCCATCTGACTTGTATGGTATTACAAATTCAAGTTTAAATGATGATGACTTTAAAACTTTAGTTTTAGAAATAAATGAGAAATTAGAATCAAATGTATTTTATAAAGATTCATTTGATATAGAATTAACAATAACATCAGGTATAACATTTTCAAGAAAAAACAATAAACTAATCACGGCAGATTTAGCTTTACAAGAAGCAAAAAAAGAACATAAAAATTATCTTATCTTTTATGATGAACTTGATAATATTAAAGATTACAAAAAGAATATGATATGGACAAAAAAACTTAAAAAAGCTCTAAGTTTTGATAATATTATTGTATATTTTCAACCTCTTGTAAACAATACAACAATGAAGGTAGATAAGTATGAATGTTTAGTGAGAATGGCAGATGATGATAAAATAATTTCCCCATTTTTCTTTCTTGATATCTCAAAAAAAGCAAATCAATATTCTAAAATAACAAAAATAGTAATTGAAAAGTCATTTAAAGAGTTTAATAATTTACCTTTTGAATTTTCAATAAATATATCATATGAAGATATAGAAGATGAAAACTTCATAACATATATAAAAGAAAAACTAAAAAAATATCCTGTTGCAAAGAAAATTGTTTGGGAAATATTAGAAGATGAAAGTATTAAAGACTACCAAGTTTTATATGATTTTATAAAAGAGATGAAAGCACTTGGTTCAAAAATTGCTATTGATGACTTTGGAAGTGGTTATTCAAACTTTGAGCATCTACTTAAAATGGATATTGATTATCTAAAAATTGATGCCTCACTTGTAAAAGATGTAGCAAAAAATAAAAATAGTTTTCAAGTTGTTAAAACAATAATGGAATTTGCAAATAGTTTAAATCTAAAAACTATCGCAGAATATGTAGAAAATAAAGAAATATTCGAAATTACAAGAGATATGGGTGTAACTTACTCTCAAGGGTATTATTTCGCACCACCATTGTGTAAACCAAACGTTTATACGTATGAAGAATAAGCTTATTTTATACCAAGTATTTGCCATTTTAACCTCACTAATTATTCTTATTTTACCTTAGAATTACTTTATATTCTTTGTATGAATTAGTGTAGCCAGATCATATTCTTGTGTGATAGTTGTTTTATCTTCTTTTATGATATTTGTGATGTTGTTATTTTTATCATATGAGAACTCTTTTGATAATTGTGATGGGTAGGTATGTTTTATCTTTCTATTTAGCATTATTATAACTCTACTTTGATATACTACATTCTTTAAATATAGGAAAATAAATGTCAAATACAATTATTTATAATGATGGTGAATTAGAATTAAAAGTTTCTGTTGATGGGGATACTGTTTGGTTAAATGCTGAAAATATTGCATTTATGTTTAATGTGCAAAGACCTGCTATAGTAAAACATATTTCTAATATTTATAAAGATGAAGAATTATAATTATATTCAACTAGTTCCATTTTGGAACAGGTTGCAAAAGATGGTAAATTAAGAAAAATCAAATTTTATAATCTTGATATGATTATATCTATTGGATACAGAGTAAATTCAAAAAAAGCTACACAGTTTAGAAAATGGGCAACATCCATCCTAAAAGAATATATCATAAATGGTTATGCAATAAATAAAGAGAAACTAACTGAACAAAGATTGCATTCTTTAGAAAATAATATTTCAGATATAAAATCACATATTAAAAATAATACCTTAGAACTAAAGCAAGGTATATTTTACAATGGACAAATATTTGAGGCATATATCTTTATCTCTGATATGATAAAAAACACTAAAACATCAATAACTTTAATAGACAACTATATAGATGATACAACACTTACATTATTTTCTAAAAACCAAAATATAACTATATCTATTTATACACAAACTATCTCAAAACAACTCAAGCTTGATATACAAAAATATAATAAACAATATAAAAACCTAAGTGTAAAAACTACTAAAAATTTTCATGATAGATTTATGATAATTATAATGTCCCTATAAATTCAAACCACTTAATTCTATAATGTCCCCCTTTGTCAAGACCACTTAAATCAGTTTTCTTATTCCACCAATCTACGATACCTTTTGTAACAATTGTCTATC
>DQSS01000305.1 GCA_015663165.1 Arcobacter sp.
AAGTACCTCTTTTCCTATTCGAGGGTATTGGATGGATATTGGAAGACTTGAAGAGTTTAAGAAGGCTAATGATGAATATCATGAGGTGTTTTGATGATTTATTTTGGATTTAAAAAATTAATGATAAAATGGCATTCAAATCAGTAATAGAAAATCACTTAAAATGTTAGAAATAAAAATGGAGATTTATGAAAGTATTACTTTTAGCAGGTGGATTTGGCACAAGACTTAGTGAAGAAACAGATATAAGACCTAAACCTATGGTTGAAATAGGTGGGAAACCAATATTATGGCATATTATGAAAACATATTCTCAATATGGATACAATGATTTTGTAATTTTACTTGGCTATAAAAGTTACTATATTAAAGAATATTTTGCAAACTATTTTCTTCATCAAAGTGATGTAACCATAGATATTCAAAGTGGGAAAATGGAAGTTCATAATAATTCAAGTGAGCCTTGGAAAGTGACTTTACTTGATACTGGTTTAAATAGTATGACAGGTGGAAGAGTTAAGAGAGCTTCTGAACATATAGGTAATGAACCCTTTATGCTTACTTATGGTGATGGTGTAGCAAATATTAATATAGATGAATTAGTAAAGTATCATAAGTCACATGGTAAAGCTATGACTATGACATCGTCTCAACCAGCAGGACGGTTTGGAGCATTGTCAATTGAAGATAATGGTCAGGTATCAAACTTTTTAGAAAAACCAAAAGGTGATGGAAACTGGATAAATGCTGGGTACTTTGTATGTGAGCCCAAAGTATTAGACTATATCTTAGATGGTGATTCTACTGTATTTGAACAAGCACCATTACAAAATTTAGCTAAAGACGGGGAAATATTTACATATAAACATGAAGGTTTTTGGAAACCAATGGATAGTTTAAAAGATAAAAATGATTTAAATGAACTTTGGGACAAAGGTAATGCTCCTTGGAAAACTTGGTAATGAAAAATCTTTTTTGTGGCATCTATAAAGAAAAAACCGTTCTGGTAACAGGACATACTGGATTTAAAGGTTCATGGCTTTGTTTATGGCTTACTCAAATGGGTGCTAAGGTAGTTGGGTATTCCCTAGAAGCACCTACAAGTCCAAATCATCTTGAATTGTTAGATTTAGATATGGTTTCTATTATTGGAGATATACGAGATTTAGATAAATTAAATCAAACTTTTGAAAAATATAAACCTGATATTGTATTTCATTTAGCTGCACAGCCTCTTGTTAGACTTTCTTATGAAAACCCTATAGAAACATATGAAACAAATGTGATGGGTACGTTAAAAGTATTAGAAGCTTGTAGACAAAACCATATTAAAGCTATAGTCAATATAACAAGCGATAAAGCATATGAAAATAAAGAATGGATATGGGGATATAGAGAAAATGATTCTCTTGGAGGATATGATCCTTATAGTTCAAGTAAAGGGTGTGCTGATATACTTGTAAATTCTTATAGAAACTCTTATTTTAATCTCAATGAATATAAAAAATCACATCATACTCTAATAGCATCTTGTCGAGCAGGGAACGTTATAGGTGGTGGAGACTGGGCAAAAGATAGACTTATTACAGATATTATGCTTTCTGTATCTCAAAATAAAAAAGTAAGTATTAGAAACCCATATGCGACACGACCTTGGCAACATGTACTTGAACCATTAAGTGGATATTTAAGTGTTGGACAAAAGCTTTTAGAAGAAAAGATTGAATTTTCAGATGCTTGGAACTTTGGTCCGAGTGATGAAGGAAGTATAACCGTAGAAGAAGTTGTCAAAAATGTAAAAAAGCATTGGAATAAAATTGATTATGAAATAAACAAAGACCCCTATACATTACATGAGGCAAATTTACTTAAACTTGATTGTTCAAAAGCACATATACTTTTAAATTGGAAAGATGTATGGGATAGCAATAAGACTTTTGAAATGACTGTTAGCTGGTATAAAGCCTTTTATGAAAAAAGCAACCAATGCTTAACAATAGATGATTTAAATAATTACATCAGTATTGCAAAAGAAAAAAATTTGGAGTGGACAAAATGACAATTAAAATTTCAGATTATCTAATAGACTTTTTATTAGATAAAAAAATAGACAAAGTCTTTGGTTATATAGGTGGAGCTGTAGCTCATATATATCATTCTATAGATAAAAATGACAACATTGAGATGATAAATTGTATTAATGAACAAGGTGCAGGTTTTGCAGCTGAAGGTTATGCAAGAGTCACAGGAAAGAGTGGGGTTACCTTTGCAACAAGTGGTCCAGGAGCAACAAATTTAATTACAGCTATAGGAAGCTGTTATTTTGATTCTGTTCCTACTCTTTTTATTACAGGTCAAGTAAATACCTATGAATATAAATATGATAAACCCGTTAGACAAATAGGTTTTCAAGAAACTGATATAGTTAGTATTATCAAACCAATTGTAAAATATACAGTGATGGTGGATGATGTAAATAAAATAAGATACGAACTTGAAAAGGCTTATTATTTATCTCAAAATGGAAGAAAGGGTCCTGTTTTAGTTGATATCCCTATGGACATACAAAGAAGTGAAGTAGATATTGAAAAAAGTATATCTTTTTATAATAGTGAAGAATATCATAAACTGGAAAACATTAATTTAGATAATAAGATTATAAGTGTAAGAAACAAAATAAATAAGTCAAAAAGAATGGTTGTCTTAGTGGGTGCAGGAGTTAGACTGTCTAATGCACAAAATGATTTATTGAAATTTGTTACTACCCATAATATACCTATAGTTTATTCACTAATGGGAAAAGATGCTATAGATGAGAATTATATATATAATATGGGATTAATTGGAGCATATGGAAATAGGTATGGGAATCTAACTTTAGCAAATAGTGATTTAATTCTTGTTTTAGGTTCTAGGTTAGATACAAGACAAACAGGAACCAGTCTTGAAACATTTGCAAGAGAAGCAGATATTATTCAAGTAGATATTGATAACAATGAACTAGGTTCTAAAATAGATGTAAATATAGCAATAAATAGTGATATTAAATCTTTTCTAAGTGAGCTTATAGCTCAAGAAATCAAAATAGATATAAAAGATTGGTTAAAAACATTACAGCTGTATAAAAGTAAGTTTTCATCAATAATAGGCATAGACGGAAATACGAAAACACCAAATCTAGTAATATCTAAAATTGCTAATTATTTAAATGATGAAGTTGTTACAGTGGATGTAGGACAGCATCAAATGTGGACTGCACAATCACTAGATACAAAAAACTCTCAAAATGTACTGTTTTCTGGAGGAATGGGTGCTATGGGATTTGCATTACCTGCAGCAATTGGTGCTTCTATTGCTACAAATAAAAGAGTTATAGTAATTGCTGGAGATGGTGGTATACAAATGAATATTCAAGAGCTAGAAATTATTAAAAGAAGAAACTTGCCAATTAAAATTTTTGTACTTAATAATGCAAACCTTGGTATGGTTAGACAATTTCAAGAATTATACTTTGATAAAAAGTATTTGGGGACAATTGATGATTATAGTGTACCAAATTTAGTAGATATAGCTAAAGCATACAAAATAGATGCCCGAGATATTAAAGATATAGATAATATAGATAACGAACTTAAAGACATTTTTTCTACAAATAAACCTGAGTTGATAAATATAATACTTCCTGAGACGTTAACAACAGTAGAACCTAAACTTATGGTTAACAAACCAATAGAAGAGATGTATCCATTTTTAGAGAAAAAAGATTTAGATAATTTAATGATAGTAAAACCTCTAAAAGAATAATATGAATATTTTTATAACAGGTGCAAATGGTTTTATAGGATTACATTTAAAAGAATATTTACAACACAAGCATAATAACTATTCACTCTTTACTCCTTCAAGCCAAGAACTCGACTTAGCACATGAAAAGCAATTAGATAATTATATTATTTCTAATAAAATTGATATTATTATCCATTTGGCAAATAAAGGTGGAGGAAGAGATATTACGAATATGAAAAATATTACGGAATATAATCTTAGGATTTTTTTTAATATTGTAAAACATGAAAAAAATGTAAAAAAAATTATCTCTTTTGGCAGTGGTGCAGAATATGGTAAACATAAGCCCATTGTCAATGTAACAGAAGAAGAAAGTACTCCTATGCCTTTAGATGCGTATGGATTTTATAAATCAATCACATCAAAATATATTGAAAGAGCCAATAATATAGTACAACTTCGTATTTTTGGTGCATATGGTGAATATGAAAATTATCGATTTCGATTTATAAGTAATGCTATTGTGAAAAATTTATTACATTTACCCATTACTATTAATAAAAATGTTTTTTTTGACTATATCTATATTGATGATTTAACAAAAATAATAACTTGGTTTATTAATAATGAGGCAAAAGAAAAAATTTATAATGTAGTCAGTGGGACAAAAATTGATTTAATTACTCTGGCTAATACTATAAATGAAACCAGTGATTTTAAATCTGATATAAACATTCTAAAAGATGGATTAAATAATGAATACACGGCAAATAACAGTAGACTATTAAGTGAACTTGGGGACTTAAACTTCACAGAACCCAAGGAAGCCATAATAAAAATGAGAGCGTATTTTAGCTATAATTTGAAAAACTTAGATAAAGCAAAAATCATAAATGAAGAAAATTTAAAAAGAATTGATACTATGTGGATTAAAGGAAAATAAATGACAAAAAAAGAGTTACTTAAACAAGAAATTTTAGACAAAACAAAAGAATATTATGAACTGGTTCATAAACCTCAGCAAGAAAAAAAATTTGACGTGGCTACCAGTAGAGTTAATTATGCTGGAAAGGTATTTGATGAAAAAGAGATGCAATATTTAGTAGACAGCTCATTAGATTTTTGGTTGACATATGGAGATTATTCTAAAAAATTTGAAAAAAAATTATCAGAATATTTAAATGTCCGTTGGTCTTTTTTGGTAAACTCTGGAAGTTCTGCTAATTTACTTGCTTTTTATACTTTAACTTCTCCCTTACTTAAAGAAAGACAAATAAAAAGAGGTGATGAAGTAATTACAGTAGCAGCAGCATTCCCAACAACGGTAACTCCTATTGTTCAATATGGAGCTGTACCCGTTTTTGTAGATATGGAGTTAACTCATTTTAATATTGATACAACTCAATTAGAGTTGGCATTAAGTCCTAAAACTAAAGCCATAATGATTGCTCACAGTTTAGGTAATCCTTTTAATTTGAAAGATGTTAAAGCATTTTGTGATAAACATAATCTTTGGCTTATAGAAGACAACTGTGATGCATTGGGAACGATATATGATGGAAAACCCACAGGTACATGGGGAGATATAGGAACAAGCTCTTTTTATCCACCACATCATATGACTATGGGGGAAGGTGGTGCTACTTATACAGACAACCCTCTTCTTAAAAAGATTATACTCTCAATGCGAGACTGGGGTAGAGATTGTTGGTGTGAAAGTGGAGTTGATAATACTTGTGGATCCAGATTTTCACAAAGTCATGGATCACTACCAAAAGGATACGATCATAAATATGTTTATGGTCACTTTGGATTTAATTTAAAAGTATCTGATATGCAAGCAGCTATTGGTGTTGCTCAACTTGAAAAATTTCCAGATTTTGTAGAGAAAAGAAAAGAGAACTTCAATAAGCTCTATAATGGACTTAAAGACCTAGAAAATTTGATATTGGTAGAAGCCCAACCTTTGAGTGACCCTAGTTGGTTTGGATTTATGATTACCTTAAAAGATGGTGTAGCATTTACCCGAAATGAAGTATCTGAATTTTTAGAAAACAATAGAATTCAAACTCGGAATTTATTTGCAGGTAATATAATAAGACATCCATTATTTGAAAGTATGGTTAAGAATGAAGATTATAAAGTCATTGGAGATTTACCAAATACAGATAAAATTATGAATGATAGTTTTTGGATTGGACTCTACCCTGGTATGGGTGATGATGCAATCGACTATATGATTTTAAAAATTAGAGAGTTTTGTGCTTAAAAAACAAATAATTAACTTTATTATAGTTGGCATCGTAAATACTATATTTGGATACAGTATTTACGCTCTTTTTATTTACTTTGGATTTAACTATATTATATCTATTTTTATTGCCACTATTGTAGGTGTATTATTCAATTTTAAAACGATTGGTAAATTTGTATTTAATTCTAAAAATAACAACTTATTATTTAAATTTCTATTCGTTTATTTAATCGTTTTTATTATTAATATTTTAGTCATTAAGTTTTTTAAAATTTATGGATTTAATAATTATTTAGCTGGATTATTTGCACTTTTACCAGCATCTGTTAGTTCATTTATATTAAATAAATATTTTGTATTTAAAGGAGAAAAAATTGAAACTCATTAGTATTGTAACACCATGTTTTAATGAAGAAGGCAATGTAGAAGAGCTATATAAAAGAGTAAAAACTGTAATGTCTGAAACATTATCAAACTATAACTATGAGCATATTTTTATAGATAATGCTTCAAGTGACAAAACGGTAGAAATTCTTAAAAATATCGCAAAAGAAGATAAGAACATAAAAATCATTGTAAATTCTCGTAACTTTGGACATATGTGTTCACCCGTTCATGGAATGTTTCAAGCAACAGGAGATGTCATTGTGTCTATTGTTTCTGATTTACAAGATCCACCAGAGATGATTCCTCAATTTATAAAAAAATGGGAAGAAGGGAATGATGTTGTTCTGGCTATAAAACAAACAAGTGAAGAAAATAGTTTTATGTTCAAACTTAGAAAAGTTTATTATGATACACTCAGTAAACTATCTGAAATTGAAGTATTCAAAAATTATACTGGTTTTGGACTTTATGACAAAAAAGTAATGGATGCCATAAAAAAACTAAAAGACCCTTATCCATTTTTTAGAGGAATGGTTGCAGAAGTTGGGTTTAAAGTTGCAAAAATTAGCTATGACCAACCTGTTAGACTACGAGGAGTTACAAAAAATAACTTTTATACACTCTATGACATAGGAATGCTTGGCATTATAAATAATTCTAAAATACCCTTAAGAATGGCTATTTTTATTGGTGTTCTTTTTGGAGTACTCAGTGCATTAATAGGTGTAGGCTACTTTATTGCAAAATTAATGTTTTGGGATACCATGTCTTTAGGTGTTGCACCATTACTTATTATGAGTTCGTTTATGTTTTCCATAATGTTATTCTTTATAGGTATTATAGGAGAGTATGTTGGTGCAATTTATACTCAAGTCCTAGACAGACCATTAGTATTTGAACAAGAGAGAATAAATTTTGACTAAAAAACAAGATATATTCTTACTTTTTATTCTGTACTCTTTTTCTTCCATTTTTTTACTTCTTAACTTTGATGGAGTTTACTGGGATGATTGGGTAGCTGTAAACCAAACACAAGAAACCATAAATATTTTTATGGGAATGATTCAACATGGATTAAAAGGTGTTTTTGTAAAGCTTATGTTATCTTTTGAAAATCAAATTTACCCATCAAGAATATTTTTATTTTTCACCTATTTTATAACAGGCATACTTTTATATTACATATTAAATACAATAAAAGAATTAAGTAAAAAAGACATATTTTACATTACCCTACTCTATTTAATAATGCCTGTATCAAGCTCAAAAATAGCTATATCTATAATACCCTTTTATCTTCCCCTTCTTATCTTTTTTATAAGCTTTATATTATTAACCAAATATATAAAAAACAATTCATTCCTGTTGAGGGTTATCATTCTTCTAGGATTTTTTATCTCATTTGATACGAATTCCATCTTGGTATTTTATGCAACCGTATTGATGTATATTTTTTATATAAAATACAATTTTCAAATAACAATTTCAAATATTAAAAGTTTTACTTTTAGATACATTGACTTTATTCTTTTACCTATAATCTTTTTTATTATAAAATCCATTTATTTCAAACCATATGGTCTTTATGAAGGCTATAATTCTTTAGCAGACAGTTCAATATTTAAAGTAATATTTAAACTTTTTAGAAGTATAGATACCTCTATCTTTAATGTTTTACATCAATCTTTTTATATATCGTTACCTTATTGGTTACTTATATTTGTTATCACATTTATTTTTATTAAAAGAAATTGGATAAAAAATGAAAAAAAAGTAAATACACACAGTAAAGAATTTTTATATTTAGGATTTATATTCTTTTTTTTAGCCATTTTCCCGTATGTTGCTGTTTTAAAATTACCAACAGTAGAAAGCTTTAGTTCTCGATTTCAACTGTTAACCCCTCTTGGATTGGCTTTTATATTTTATTTTGGAATTAATATGACAGCTTCATACTTTAAATCAAATAGATATATGAAGCCTATTTTACTAATTTTACTAGTTTGTTCATTTATGGGGAAAAACTTATATGATTATTATAAATGGCAAATTGATAGTTTATATATGACATCAATAATGATGAATTTAAAAGATGATAAAGTTGTAAAAAATAATACTACTTTTATAATAAACAATAATATTATTCCAAAATTAATGTACCAAAGAACACCACCACTTTATGAATGGAATGGTATTTTAAAACAAGCTTTTGGTGATGATAAAAGACTAATAGTGTCTTATCAACAATCAAAAAAACTTGATTCAATCATAAAATTACAACACTATTTACAATATAATTTTTCACAATGGAAACAAACTGAACCTATTTTACTGACAATTTCAAAGAGCTACAAATATAAAGTTGGCAAAACAATGATTAGCAAACTTCTATTAATGCGATTTAAAGATTATAAACAATATTTGATTGAGGTAAAAAAGCTTACAACCATAAATACTAATAGATTTATGGAAAAACGATGAAAACATTAATTATAGGATTTGGATCCATAGGAAAAAGACATTTTGAAATATTAAAGGAATTTGATGAAATTAAAGATATTCATATTGTTACAAAACAAAAACTAAACGATGTTATAAGCTTTAAAGAACTAAATGAAATTCCTAATTTAGCACTTTATGATTACTTTATAATTTCAAGTGAGACAGTAAAGCATTATGAACAATTAAAATACATCTGTTCTAAAGTAGCCAATAAAAAAATATTGGTTGAAAAACCTCTTTATGATAAAAATCATGATGAAATTAATTCTAATAATAAAATTTTTACAGCTTATAATTTACGCTTTCATCCAGTCCTGCAAAGACTATCACATATACTTAAAAGTGAAGAAATCTATTATGCAAATATTATCTGTGGACAGTACTTACCTACTTGGAGACCAGAACAAGACTATAGAGACTCATATTCTGCAAAACTAGAAGAAGGTGGTGGAGTTTTACGAGATTTGAGTCATGAGTTAGACTATACTACTTGGTTATTTGGAGATATTGAAAAAATAGAGGCAATCAATACAAAAATAAGTGATTTAGAAATTAATTCAGATGATATATTTACAGCCATTGCCATAAGTAATCAACAGGTTATTGTTAATGTCACTATGGACTATATTAGTAAGACACCCATACGAAGACTTCTTATTCATACAAAAAGCCAAACCATAGAAGCTGATGTCATAAATAATAGTATTATTTTATATCCTAAAAATGAAAATAGTAAAAAAATTAAAATAGAAATGGTTGATAGAAACTATACTTATACTACTATGCATGAAAATATTATTAATGATAAGCTTGAAATGTTGTGTAGTTTTAACAATGGAAAGAAAATAGTAAATATGATTTCAAATATTGAGTTTAAGGAGATGGCAAATGCCTAAATATAAAATATTATGTACCATTTGTGCCAGAGGTGGTTCAAAAGGGGTTAAAAATAAAAATATTAAATCTATTCATGGTAAACCACTAATTGTCTATACCATTGAACAAGCAATAGCTTCTAAACTATTTGAACATATTGTCATCAGTACTGACTCAGATGATATTGCTAATATTTCTAAAGAGTATGGAGCAGAAGTATTTTTTAAACGCTCAGCAGAAATGGCATCTGACACAGCAGGAAAACTAGATGTTATACGTGATGCCTTTGTAAGAAGTGAAGAATATTATAATGAAGCGTATGATTATCTGATAGATTTAGATGCAACAGCACCACTTCGTGTTGTGGATGATATTTTAAACTCTTTTACTCAATTTTTAGAAAATAATCATGACAATCTCATAACAGCCATGCCAAGTAGAAGAAGCCCTTATTTTAATTTGGTTGAAGTTGATAAGAATGGAATCGTTGCTCTTTCTAAAACTGTTGACAGTAGTATAGTGCGAAGACAAGACACACCTAAAAGTTACGATATGAATGCTTCTATATATATTTGGAAAAGAGATGTTATATTAAGTCAAAAATCACTTTTTTTAGAAAAGACAGGTCTCTATGTTATGCCTGAAGAACGTTCCATCGACATAGACAGTGAATTAGATTATAAACTGGTTGAACTGATTATGAAAGAAAACAATGTTAGCTAATCAAGTAGTAGTCATAACAGGTGGAGCTGGTTTAATTGGTCAAGAATTTGTAAAGGCTGTAGTGGAACAAAATGGTATTGCCATTATTGCTGATATAAACTCAACATTGGGAAATCAAGTTAAAAATGATTTGTCTAAAGAATTAAATACCTCCAATATTGATTTTGTTGAACTTGATATTACTTCAAAAGAATCTTTGGAAAATTGTATTAAGTATTTAAATACTAAATACAATAGAATTGATGCTTTAGTAAACAATGCTTACCCCCGAAATAAAAATTATGCTAGACATTTCTTTGACGTTGAATATGAAGACTTTGTTGAAAATCTAGGTCTAAACCTAGGGGGATACTTCACTACTTCTCAACAGTTTTCAAAATATTTTAAACAGAAAGGTTATGGTAATATTATAAATATATCTTCCATCTATGGAGTCATCGCTCCCAAGTTTGAAGTTTATGACAATACACCCATGACCATGCCTGTAGAGTATGCAGCCATTAAGTCAGGACTTATTCATTTGACCAAATATATGGCGAAGTATTTTAAGGGTATGAATATAAAAGTTAATACTTTAAGCCCTGGTGGGATACTTGACAATCAGGCAGAACCTTTTTTAGAGGCGTATAAAAAAGAGTGTTCCAATAAAGGGATGTTAGATAAAAATGATTTAAAAGGTACGTTGGTTTATTTACTCTCCGATATGAGTAGGTATGTTAATGGTCAAAACATTATTGTAGATGATGGTTTTAGCGTATGATAAAAAAATTTGATTAGATTATGACTAATTTTGATAATAAATGTAAATCTACTTCAAAAAACTCCATTGTTACAGGAGTTAACAATATTCATCCAAGAGAAAAAACATGAAAATAACAACAATAGAAGATAAATATTTTTCATTTCTAAAAAATATTAGAACTCATTTTGAGAGTTCTTCTAACTCCATTCACAAAGCACGAAATGAAATAAAAATTATAAACCATGACAAGCGAGAACTTGTAATTAAGTCATTTAAAGTTCCTCATATAATCAACAAAATTGTTTATTCTTTTTTTCGTGATTCAAAAGCTAAAAAATCTTACGACAACTCTGTTAAAATCATTGACTTTGTTCCCAAACCCATTGGCTATGTTGAGTTTCAAAAATTTAGACTTTTAGATGACAGCTACTTTGTCTCTGAAAACTTTAACTACGACTTTACTATTCGTGAACCTCTTCTTAATGAAAACTTTGAAGAGAAAGAGAGAATCTTTAAAGAGTTTGCTTATTTTACACAGCAACTTCATAAAAATGACATCTATCATTTAGACTACTCCCCAGGGAACATTTTAATAAAAAAAGAGAATGGTCAATTTATATTTAAAATTGTAGACATTAACCGTATGCAGTTTAAAAAGCTTGACTTAGAAACAAGGCTCAAAAACTTTGCCAAACTTTGGGCTAAAGATAAAGATTTAGAAGTGATTGTTAGAGAGTATGCGAAGCTTGTTAAAGAAGATGAAGAGCTGTGCATAAAACAAGCACTTAGCTTTTCACAACAACATAAAGATAAGAAGAATTTCAAAAAAAGATTAAAAGGAATAGAAGTTGTCGACTAATCATATATCTGTTGTCATTATTGCTAAAGATGCTGAGCATACCATTAAAGCCTGTTTAAAGAGCCTAAAAAGTTTTACTGAAGTTATTTTATATGTCAATAATTGTAC
>DQSS01000134.1 GCA_015663165.1 Arcobacter sp.
AATATGTAAATCTATAAAAAATTATTTTACCAAATGATAAGAAGTCATATTCTTATTAAATATGAGTTCTTAAAATGTATTTTTAGAGGTTCCCTAAATATTTTATATGTTTGCCTTAATCAGTAAATAACCTCTACATATACTTCTTTAAAACAGAAGGTATAGTTATGCTACCATCCTCATTTTGATGATTTTCTATTAAGGCTACTAGAGTTCTTCCAACAGCTAAAGATGAACCATTTAATGTATGACATAAAATATTTTTCTTTCCGTCTTTATATCTTATTTTTGCTCTTCTTGCTTGAAAGTCACATGTATTTGATATAGAAGATATTTCTCTATATTTTCCTTGACCTGGTAACCATACTTCAAGGTCAACAGTATATGAAGCTGAAAATCCTAAATCTCCTGTACATAATTGTACTTTTTGATGTGGAAGTTCTAGTGAAGTTAGTATATCACTTGCACATTGAACCATCTTTTCAAATATTTCTTGTGATTGTTCTGGTGTTGTGATTGCTACAAGTTCTACTTTATCAAATTGGTGTTGTCTTATTAGTCCTCTAGTATCTCTTCCTGCACTTCCTGCTTCTTTTCTAAAGCATGGTGTGTAAGATGTAAGAAGTAGTGGTAAGTCATCTTTTGCCACTATTTCATCACTATAAAGATTTGTAAGTTGTACTTCTGCTGTTGGTATTAAATATAAATCTTCACCTTCAACTTTAAACAAATCATCTTCAAATTTTGGAAGTTGACCTGTACCTTGAAGTGCAGCAGAATTTGCCATAAAAGGAACATACCATTCTTCAAACCCTCTACTTCTATTGAAGTCTAAAAAGTAGTTTGTAAGAGCTCTTTCAAGTCTTGCACCTACTCCACTTAAAGCTGCAAATCTAGATTTTGCTAGTTTTACACCTCTTGCAAAATCAATGATTCCAGTTTCTTCACCTATATCCCAGTGGTTTTTAGGTTCAAAAGAAAATTCTCTTATAGTTCCTATTTTTTCTAATAGAACATTTTCTTCCTCATCAGCACCATCAGGTACATTTGCATCTGGCATATTTGGAATACCTGCTAAGATATCATTTAATACCTCTTCATCGTTTCTTACTTCTTCTTCTAAGGCTTGTTTATTTTTCTTTAACTCATCAATTTGAGCTTTTAAGGGTGCTATATCTTTACCCTCTTTTTTGTATGATCCAAATTGAGAAGACAAAGCATTTTGTTCTGCTTGTATAGCTTCCATACTTTGTCTTTTAAATTTTGCTTTTATCACATCATCTTTTAAAGTGTCAAGTAAAGTTTTATTTACACCTTTTTTTTCTAAGGCTATACTTACAGCATCGAAGTCTTTTTGTAAAAGTTTAATATCTATCATTTTTTAGTTTTGTGCCATTTTTATTAGTATTTCATTTTCATTTTCTTCAAAAGAAAATGAATGTTTTTGACAAAATGTTTCATTCATATCTTCACACATATTTTTAGCTTCTTCTAATGCTTCTTCTTTTGTGTTAAATGTTTGTTCAGCTGAAAATGAGCTCTTTTTGAAACATCCACATTGTTTTTCCATTCTTAAAGTTGTCATATTATTTCCTTTGATTGTATTAATTTTATTATTTTTGATTATAGCAGAAATCTCTTCTTTTTTTATAAAATCTGCTCCCATACTTATGATGAACTGACTAGCTTCAGCAACACTAAGAGACGTTTCTTTTATATTTTCTCTTTGCACTATAACAGTATATCCACTTGTAGGATTTGGACTTGTTGGCACAAATAACACAAGTACATCTTCATGCTTACTAAGTACATATGCAGGTACCCATAAATCTTTTTTTGGATACTCTACAAGAACTACTTCTTTCTTATCATCTTTATTTTTTGACATAAAAAGATTTGTAATTTTTTTCACTATATTATATATAATTCTTATTGCTGGAATTTTATCTAAAGTTTTATCTATAACGGAAACTACCAAAGACTTACCAAATTTTTCAGTAGAAAAACCAATAAAACCCAAAATAAATATAGTTACGGCAATAATAAGAGAACTATATAAAGTACTATTTGTATATAAAGATATTTGTTGAAATAAATCTACGCTAAGCTGATTTACCCAAAATACAACTTGAACAACTATAAATAATGGTATTAAAGCCAATGCTCCAATTAATACATATCTAAACAACAAAGACATCATTTTCCTTTTTTATTTTAGAATTCAAGAGTACCTTCTATAGTAAACTCTGCTTTTGTATCAAGTTCTGCATGACTTAATACAGCTATTTCAAAACCAAATTTTTCAAATATTTCAGATATTCTTTTTCTTAATATAGGGTCTACTACCATTGACACTTTATTTATACCTTTTAGCTCTATATTTTGTACTAATTCTCGTGTTTTTGTTACAAGATTATTTATTTCTGAAATACTAAGCATTAGATGACTTACTCCATGCTGTTCTTGAAGTTTTGATGAAAACTGTTGTTCTAACTCAGGCTTGATAGTAATAATATGTAAAGCACCATCATCACTTTTAAACTTACTGGTAATTAGTCTAAACAATTTACTTCTTACATGTTCTAATAATATCTCAGGAGATTTTGTGACTTCACCTATATCTGCAAGTGCTTCTAATATTGTAAGCATATCCACAATAGGTATTTTTTCATGTAGTAAATCTTTACAAATCCTAAGTAAGATACCATATGTTGTTATCTTCATCGCTTCATCAACAACTACTGGAAAATCCTCTTTTAATCTATCTACTGTATTTACAATATCTTGTCTTGTAAGTATATCTTCAGAATGTTTTTTTATAAGTTCAGAAATATGCGTAGATATAATAGTAGGAGCATCAACAACTGTAAAACCTTTACTAAGAGCTATATCTTTTTTATCTTCGGTTATCCAAGTAGCGTCAAGTCCAAATACTGGCTCTTTAACTTTTTTACCATCAATTTTAGCGCTAGATATTCCACCCATTGCTAGAAGTTGGTTTAACTCAACATTTCCTTTTGCTATTGGTATTCTTTTTAGATTAAAAGAGTATTCATTCATTTGTAAGTTTGTTGCATCTGATATTCTAATTTGAGGTATTACAAATCCTAACTCTCCTGCAATAGTGTTTCTTATACCTTTAATCTTATCTAAAAGTTCACTGTCACCTTGTATCAGTGTCAATAATCTTGGACCAAGTTTAAGTTCTAGAACTTCCATTTTCATTGTTTTATCTAATAGTTTTTCTTCATCAACTGCTTGCGTTTCTTTTTTCTTTTTCTTTAACTTGTCAATATCAGTTGGTGTTTTTATATCTTTTTTAGATTTTTCTTGAGGCTTAAAAAAGTTTGTAAATGCATTTTCTTGGTTTGATTCAACCATATAAACTAAATAACCAATTCCCATAAGTAACATACCCATTGTAAATAATATTCCCATAGGAAAACCAGGAACAAGACCAAATAGAAGTAGAGCAATTCCAGTAATTACCATAACTTTACTATCTTTTATTAGCTGACTAATTGCACCACTTGCAAACTTTTCATCATCGCTATTTGATCGTGTAATTATAATAGCTGTTGCAGTTGAAATTATTAGTGCTGGTATTTGAGCTACTAAACCATCCCCAATTGTAAGTATTGTATATATTTCAGCACTCTCTGCTGCACTCATATCATGCTGGAACATTCCAATTAATAGTCCACCAATAAGGTTAACCATAGTAATAATAATACCAGCAATAGCATCACCTTTTACAAATTTAGCAGACCCGTCCATAGTTCCATAAAAACTAACTTCACTTGCAAGATCTTCTCTTCTTTGTTTAGCTTGAATATCATCAATAAATCCTGCATTTAAATCAGCATCAATAGCCATCTGTTTACCAGGCAATGAATCAAGTGAAAATCTTGCTTGTACTTCAGCAACTCTCCCTGCACCTTTTGTCACAACCATAAAGTTAATAAGAACAAGAATAATAAATATAATAATACCAATTACCATATTTCCACCAACAACAAATTCGCCAAATGCAGCAATAATAGATGAAACTTCTTCTGGGCCATTGTGTCCATCATTTAAAATAGATCTAGTGGTTGCTATATTTAAGGATAATCTAAAAAGTACTAAAATTAGTAATAAGGTAGGAAATGTCGATAAATCGGTAGGTTTATGAACAAAAAGAGATATTAAAAGAATTAGTATTGCAGAAGTTAAAGAAACTATTAGAAAGAAATCTAATAGTACTTTTGGCAAGGGAACAATAATAATTGCAAGCATAGCAAAGATAAATGCAACTAGTACATACTCTTTTCTAAACAATAACTCCCTTATATTCATATATTTTTAAATTATTTAATAAAATTTACTAAAGAAAGTTGATGCATTTTTGCTACTGTTGAATACAACGCATTGTATGTCATCTCTAATGCCTTTGATTCCATAGCTATTTTTGCCATATCTACACCATTTGTTTCTTGCATTAAAATATTAAAATGTGTAACTTTTGCTTCTATACTAGTTAGTGCTGTATTAAAAATCTTATTTCTTCCACCAAGTTCAGCATGTCCAACATTTGTTGAGTCATGCTGTAATGTCATTTTTCCTAACGCGTCAGATAATATTGCTCTTACCGCATCATCATCAATTGGATTTGTTGTTTTTTCACCATTTGTTGAACCATCAGTTCTAATTGTTCCATAACCTTTTAATGCATTTATAATTACATTTAAATCTTCAAATAAATTATGTTTTGCTTCTAATAATAATCCAGACTGTGTATTGTGTGCTAAATTTGAAGCAGTCGTTACATCTTCACTAGTGAAAGTTTTAGGGTCATTTCCATCATCTGTTACGGCTAAATAATCTGTACTAACCGTGCCATCTTCTTTATATCTTTCAAGTTTATCTTCAGCTGTATTTAACTTCCATGTATTTCCAAATCCATCAATTATTTGTTCATTTTTAGTAAATGTTATTTTATGATCTGTTGCTGTTGTATCTGTATTGTACATAAGAACATCATGGGCTGTAACACCTCTTTCTCTATAAACACCAGGATCAACTGCAACATTTCGTAGATGTCCATTTCCACCAAAATCTACTTTACCATTTATATTAAAATCAGAATCTTTTACAAATGTAGTTTTAGTAGTATTAGACCCAGAAAATAAATATTCACCATCAACTGTAGTATTTGATAATGTAATTAAATTCTCTCTCATACCTGCAAAATTTGAAGCTATAGCTAATCTATCAGGTCTTGTCATACCACTATTTAATGATTTTAACAAATCAACTTTCATAGATTCTAAAGTAGTTTTCATCTCTCCAACTGTAGAGTCTGTTACATTATTTTGAGCTGTTGTTTTTTCAATTTGTGTTTTTAAACCCTCATATGTTCTTAAACTATTTTCAACATCAAGGTATCTACCGTATAGAACTGAATCATCACTTCCTTTATCGATAACCTTTCCTGTACTCATTTGGTAAGCTATTCTTTCATTCTCAACATCAAGGTTACCAATTCTATATATCATTTGGCTTGTTAAATCAATCATTTGTAACTCCTAAGAATTTGTTTATAATTTCATCATAAGAATAAGTTCCATTCACATCTTGGACCAAAAATTCTCTGATTCTTTCTTTTTTAGCTAAAGCTCGGTCTAGTTCTAAATCCATACCTTTTTTGTATGCTCCAACCCTAATCAACACTTCATTTTCTTTTATTAATGATAATACCCTTTTTAACTTTAAAAAGCCATTATACTGTTCTTTTGAGATAACTTTATCTATTACTCTTGATGCACTTTGCAATAAATCTATAGGTGGATAAAAACCTTGCTCTGTTAATTCTCTTGTCAGAACTATATGACCATCCAAAATACTTCTACTTTGATCAGCTATTGGATCACTCATATCATCACCATCTACAAGAACTGTAAAAAATGCAGTTATAGTTCCTTTTTCATTTGCTCCAGCTCTCTCCATTAGTTGAGGAAGTAAAGCAAAAACAGAAGGTGGGTAACCTCCCCTACCAGGTGGTTCACCTGTACTAAGACCTATCTCTCTTTGTGCCATAGCAAATCTTGTAACTGAATCCATCATTAAAAGTACATCATGCCCTTGATCTCTAAAATACTCTGCAATTGCAATTGCAGTAAAAGCACCATATTTTCTCATCAATGAAGATTCATCACTTGTAGCAGTTACTATTATAATATTCTCTAAGTTTCCACCTAAATTATAATGAATAAATTCAGGTATCTCTCTACCTCTTTCTCCAATAAGTGCGATAACTTTTATTTGAGCTTCACAACCTTTTACTATCATCCCCATAAGTGTAGATTTTCCTACTCCTGAACCTGCAAAAATTCCTACTTTTTGACCTTTCCCACAAGTAAGCATTGAGTCAATTGCTTTTACACCTGTGGCAAATTTTTGATTTATTATTCCTCTTTTAAGTGGAGATATTGATTCTTTATTTATAGGTGAAATTTCAGATATATCTTTGATTTTTCCTTTATCATCTATTGGTTCCCCAAGAGCATTAACAACTCGTCCTAATAAGCCATATCCACATTTTACATTTAATCCATCATTTTGTAAATAAACTTTATCGTGTATTCTAAATCCATCAATAAAAGAAAATGGCACAATAGTAAATTCTTCAGCATGGATAGAAGCTACCATACCTAAAACAGTATATAGGTGTTTTTCTGACTCTATTTTAACAACATCACCAATCGCAACTACCAGTCCTGATGCTACTATTGTTGTACTATTTATTTTATGAATACGACCAAATGGCACTATTAAATTATCCATATTGATACTGTCTAAAATATTATCTATATCTAC
>DQSS01000381.1 GCA_015663165.1 Arcobacter sp.
GACTACAAGTGGTTATGCAAGAAGTCTAACAGATAAAGGGCACAATTATATGAATAAAAATTTACAATCTATCCAACCAGATAGACCAAATATTATAACTACACAGATTGAAACAATAAGCTTCTTTTCTGACATGGATACAAAGGCAACTGTTATTGATATGATTGCAGGCAAGTATGTTCTTGTTGAAAAATTTTATAGCAATGGTTTAGAAGTTTTAGCTGAACTAAAAAGAAACCTTTCACGCCAATTCACTGACAAAAGCTTTCAAGGACAACGAGAATATCGTAGTGCCTTTAGAGAAGCCTCTCATAGACTACTACTGAAAGTAAAAGACAATAAACTTCGTGTTAAAAAATCTCCAAATATTGGTTGGTTAGAGTTGTTATATCCTGATATTTCAGAATTTTATGTATCATTTCCTGAAGTTCAAGGTATGAATAGTTCATGGCAGTGGTATCAAAAGGGAATTGAGATTAAAACTTTAAACTTAACTCTTCACCCCTTTTATGGAACATATTTTCCAACACGATTTGATCATTTGAAACTATTTGATAAATATTTAAAAAAATACGAAGGCTCAAAAGATAAAGTTATAGAGATTGGAGTAGGAAGTGGTGTTTTATCCTTTCAACTTATTCAAAATGGTTTTGAAGATATTTTTGCAACTGATACAAATAAAAATGCGATTATAGGTGTTTCACAAGAGAGCAAAAGATTGGGATTTGAAAATAAAATAACACTAAATCATGGTGATTTGTTTGAAAATTGTGATGTTAAAGCTGACTTGATTGTTTTTAATCCTCCTTGGATAAAAGCAAAGCACAAATTGGAAGAGGGAATTGATAAAGCTATGTATTATGAAGAAGAACTGTTTCCAAGGTTTTTTGAGCAAGCACAAAAGCATTTAGCTCCTAATGGAAAAATTGTTCTTATATTTTCAAATTTAGCACAAGTAGTTGATGAAGAAAGTAAGCATCCAATAATAGAAGAACTACGAAACAATAACCGTTTTAGAAAAGACTTACACCTTAGACGTGATGTACGAGCATCGTCTAAAAGAACAAAACGCACAAATTCTAGAAGTAATGAAAAAGTTGAATTATGGGTTTTAGCACCTAAAGTAAAGAAATAAAATATACTAGGAAACGTTAATGACCTTACAAGACAAATTATATCTTTTGTTAGAAGAACCTGAAAAAAGCAAATATTCATATGCATTAAATTTTTTCATTTACACTCTAATCTTGATTAGTATCATCACTTTGATGATTTCTACTATGGATGAATATGAAGAAAAATATAGTTCTCTTTTAACTTCAATCCAGCATATTATAATGCCAATTTTGTACTTGAATATGGGTTTCGTGTTTATGCATCAGGAAGTTTGAAAAAGTATAGTGGATTTAGTGGCAAACTCAAGTACATAACATCTGCTTACGCAATTATAGATTTGATTGTGATTATTCCATATATTTTTGTAGGGTTTGATTCTTTCATATACACTCTTTTGTATAACTCCACGCAGTTCGTTCAATGAACGATTTTTGATTAGAATTACCATAATTTATCCTTTATAGGATAAATTCTACTAAAAGGGTGTCACACTAGACGTCACAATTACAAAGCTGGAGTAAGTCTACATCCTATTGTGGGTATTGTCTCTATGAGTCTATATTCAACCTTCGCTCGTAATCTATAAAGAAGGGTTCTTAATGTACTATCCGATATGAAATTATCTGACCAAATCAATGATTCTAAATATTTAAAAGGTACTATGCTTCCTTTTGCTTCTATAAGAATTTTCAAAAGCATTCTCTCTTTTTTTAAACTTACTTCTATAGTTCCATTTTTTTCAGGAAATGCATATTTGAAAGAGTTTGTTATAAGCTCATTTAGTATAAGCCCACAGTAGATAGCCTCTTCCATTTTTAGTTTTGCTTTTATATTTAACTCTATCTTCAAATCATGATGGTAACTATCTCTTATACCATCTATCATGAGGTCAAAGTATTCATAAGTATCTATATGAGTTGCATTTTCTTGTTTAAAAAGAAGTTCATGAAGATGGCTCATTGCGCTTATTCTGTTTTGTATTGTTACCAATAAATCTTGAAGTTTGTTATCTTTAACTTTATCTTTTTGAAGTCTTATGAGCGAAACTATCATTTGCATATTGTTTTTTTGCTCTATGATGCAACTCTTTTAAAAACAGTTGTTTCTCTATCTAATGCAACACCTAAATGGGCAGTTTTTTCTTCTACTTGAATAGCTAGTCTTTTTGTCTCATTTTCTTGTTGAACGACTAGTTTTTTGCTCACTCTTACTTTCTCATCTTGTAGCTGTTTAATCCTATATGCCAAAGCAATGGAAAATATAGTAGCTTCAAAGAGTAAAGAGCCTTCTATGTAATAATACACATGCTCAAATATATTAAATACACCTGTGCTAGATAACAACATAAATATAATCGCTAAACAGATGGACAACCAACCAACTAAAATAAAATAAGCCTGTCTATTTTTTCTAAATGCCGCATAAATAGTAATTCCAAGCAGATAAATCATAAGTATAATTGGAAGTATATTTCTAAATTTATTATACTCATCGGTTATAGTAAATAAAAAGACTGAAATAGGAAGTATAACAATAAAAATATTTAGTATTTTATTTAACCTTGCATACTGCTTTGTATATAAATAAGTCTTTGTAAAAAGTGCCAATACAAAAATAGGAAAGGAAGTCAGAAGTGAAGCAAATGTTATTATATAAAGTATCCAAGTCTGATTTAGAATATATATATTCCCAATACCTACATATACAACATAATGCGCAGAAACACCGACTACATATAGAAAATAGAACAAATAACTAATATCACGAGTAATAAAGAAGATGAAAATATTGTAAATAGCAAGTATCATCATTGCACCAAAAAAAAGCGCTAAAACAACTTGATGCCTTATCTCTTTCTCATAAAAGGTTTTATTATCCCAAATATTGAGTTTAACTATAAGAGTCGTTATATGTGAAGATACTCGCATATAATACGTTTGAGTCTCTTGAGGGTTTACCTTTATTTCAAAAATTGGATTTAGTGTTTTTCTGTCTATTTTTACGTTAAATAACCCCTCTTTCTCAACGACATAATCTCTATTTGGATTATAAAACTCTACATTTGTAGTGAGAGTGTTATCATACTCTATGACTTTATGCAGAGGTTCATCAGTCTCATTTGTCAAGCTAAACTTAATCCAAACACTGAAATCTGGTGAATACCCAAAGCCAAGAAGTTTTTTTGTTGTTGTTCTTAAACTCTACTTTCTCTTTTAAACCCAAATTATGCAATAGAAAATTAAAAATATTATCTATCATTGCACTCAAGGCACATTCATTAAAAA
>DQSS01000225.1 GCA_015663165.1 Arcobacter sp.
TGATTTATATATATTTTTATATCTGTTCTATGAAGATTTTTTAAGTCTTCATTTAAAAATTCAGGAGTGTAGTGTTTACTATCAATTGCAAGTTGTCTTAATGCTGATGGAAAAGATATATCAATAATTACAGATTTTATAGAAAGGTTGCTGTTTAACTCATCCCATATATTTTGACACTTAAAAGTATCTGATGTAAATAAAATAGATGAGTTGCCTTTTGTTATAACATATCCACAACTTGAATCAGTATGTTCTGTTTTAATAGGTTTTAACGTTGATTCATTTATTGTTATCTCTTCATTTAGTTCTATAACTTTAAAGACCATACTTGCTTGTTTTGAATCAGGTAAATCTATAGTTGAGAAATCAGGCCATACTTCCCAATTAAAAATATATTTTTTAAGATTTTCAATAGCACCTTCTAGCCCATAAACAACTAAAGGTTCTGTTCTTGAGTCAAAGAAAATATCCATAAGAAAAGGTATATCAACGATATGATCTAGATGAGTATGTGATAAAAAAATATGGTTAATATTTTTTGCTGAATCTTCTAATGAGTGCATAATATTACCTGCGTCTATTAGTATCTCATCATCAACTTGTATACAAGTCATAGCAGTATCTACCGTTTTTGCACCATAAGCACCTAAAATTTTAATTGTGTTATCCATTAAGTTAAACCTATTTATATATTATAGGTATTATTATAACTTAATTTTATTAAATATAAGATATAAATAAATTACATCTTATATTTAAAGTTTATATTGCCTTTGTGTTTGCAAGTAATACAGGTATAAACATCAAAGATATTATAACAGCAGCAATAGTTCCAGAAATAAGAGCAATTCCTAGTCCACCAAATACTGGATCAGAAGCTAAAAGTGCAGAACCTAAAATAATAGCAATAGCTGTAAGCATAATAGGTTTTGCTCTTGTTGCACTTGCTATTGCAATTGCTCTATGTTTTTCAATATTTTTTTTCTCAATTAAATCTTTTGCAAAATCTATTAATAGTAAAGAGTTACGCGAGCTAATTCCCATAAGAGCAATAAACCCAATAAGTGAAGTTGCAGTTAAAAAGAAAGTTTGTTCAGTGAATAAATCAATAAACCAATGACCAATAATAACACCAATAATAGATAAGAAGCTACCACCTAAAATGATACCACTTAAAGCAAATGATTTATAGTATATTACAAGAAGTAAAAAGATTAAAATAAGTGCAGCAATAAAAGCTCCACCTAAATCCCTAAATGTATCAAGAGTAACTTTCATCTCTCCATCCCATCTTAGAAGGTACTTTTTACCTGTAACTTTATCTTCTAAATTTAAATCAAACATATATGTTGTAATTCCAGGTACTTTTGTAACTATATAATTTTTAGAAAACTCTTCAATCATAACTTCTCTTGCTGCAAGTAAAGGATATACTTGACTTACCATATCAGTTTCAGCTACTACATTTACCATAGTTTTTAAATTTTTATGGAAAATTGTAGGCTCACTTAGAGTTTCTTTTATAGTTACAACTTCAGTTAGTGGAATCATTAAACCTTTTTTATTCATAAGACTTAAAGATGATAGTTTATTTCGTAAATTAGTTAAAGTATTTTCATTTAAAACTTGACTTTCATCACTTAATGATACAAAAATAGATACTTGGTCATTTAGTTCAATTGTATTTTTTGAAGCAACTACCATACCTTCAAATGCTAAATATAGTATTTTATTTATTTGTTCTACTGTAAGACCACTTCTAGATATTTTATCTTTTAAAGGCACAAGTTCATATTTTTTATAAACTTCATCTGCCATAACATCTACATCAACTAAACCATCAGTTTGATTCAGTATTGAAGCTACTTTCTTACTTAGCGCTATTACTTCTTTATTGTTGTTTCCATATACTTCTACAACTATTGAAGCTAAAGTAGGAGGACCTGCTGGCATCTCTATCATTTTTATATTTGTTCCAGTTAGTAAAGGATTACAAGTTTTTTGAATAATAGGTCTTAATCTTTTTACCATAAGAAAAGAAGCTTCTTCTCTTGAATGTTTATCTGTAAGATTTATCACTATCTCAGCATATTGTTCACCTTGCTTCATACCACTACCTTTGACAAGTCCAGCATAATCCAAAGGAGAACCTTGACCTAAAAATACTTCCATATTAGTAACAGCGGATTCTTTTTGCATGATATTTGTCACACATTGAGTTATGCTTGTAGTTTGGCTTATTGAACTTCCTGTAGGAGTATCTATATATATTGAAAATGTATTTGTACTTTTTCCAGGTAGCATTTTCGCTTTTACAAGTTTAGTAGGAAACATAAATATTGAACCAGCTAGTAGAGCTAATACAACTAAAATAATAGCAATTCTTCTACTTTTATGTGAAATAGAATCAAAAATAAACTCTTCAAATCTATTTGTTTTATGACTTGTACTCATACTAGTTCTCCTCTTCTTTTTTTATTGGTTTCTTATGCGCACCATCATCCATCTTTAAAAGTTTTCTTCCTAAGTAGGGTGTAAATATATAAGCAACGAATAGTGATGCGATAAGTGCAACTGGTACATTGTATGGAATAGGTTTCATAAATTCTCCCATCATTCCTCCAACAAACATCATAGGAACCATAGTAAGTATAATGGCTAAAGTTGCAACATTTGTTGGTGCGCCAATCTCGTCTGTTGCTTTTATAAGTAACTCATCTATATTTTTATGGTTTGAATTATGTGAATGCATATGTCTATGAATATTTTCAATGACAATAATGGCAGCATCCACAAGCAGTCCAAGAGATAATAAAAATGCAAATAAAGTAATACGGTTGATTGTTTGATCAGTCATATATGCTATAAATAATGTAATAGCTAAAATAGCAGGTACAGAAAATGTTACGATTAAAGATTCTTTCCATCCAAGGAAAAATACAAGCATAACAGCAATAATAAGTATAGTTATTACAAGGTGATGTATTAGTTCATTTACTGCTTCATTTGCTCTTTCACCATAGTTTCTTGTAATAGTGTAGTATATACCTTGCTCATTTAATTCTTTTTGATAAGATGTTAAAAGTTCACCAACATCTGATGCAACAAATACAGCATTAGTCCCAGCTAGTTTTGCAATACTTAAAGTAATTTGTTCATGAGATTCTATATTATTTTTGTTTTTTAAAATAATACTTGCACTTTTTTTATTTTGCTTATTAAAACCATCAGATATAGTAGCAACATTTTTAAGATAAATTGGACTGCCCATATATTGTGCTACAATTATATTTCCAACATCTTCTACAGATTCAATTGCATTTTTGATACCAAAGACTACAAGCTTATTATCTTTTGTATGTGCTTTTACATCTGGTACATTTATGGCAATTGATTTTATACCTTCAACTATTTGCCCTAAAGAAAGATGATATGCTTTTAGTTTTCCTAAATCAACTTCTACATTGAACTGCTCTTTTTTTGCACCTTTTAATGTAGTTTTGGCAACATTATCTATTTCACTTATTCTTTTTTTCATATTTTCAATAATTTGAATATATTTAGTATAAGAAACCGTAGGGTCTTTTTGATAAAAAGCAATATTTACTATAGGAATCTCTATATCAATATCAAGAGGTTTTATAAGTGGCTGCATTATATTTTTTGGCATCATGTCCATATTTTGCATAACTTTATCATATAGTTTTAGATTTGAACTTTCTCTTTCTTGTCCTATATAATACATAACATTTAAAATACCAACATCAGCAGCACTAACAGAGTAAATATGTTCAATACCTTTTATTTCTCTTAGTTTTTGCTCAAGAGGCTCAATGATAATTTTCTCAACTTCTTTTGAACTAAGTCCTGGGGCAGGCACGATTATACTCCCACCACTAATAGCAATTTGAGGATCTTCTTCTCTTGGCATAATTTCTAAAGCTAGATAACCAATAGTTATTAAAAAAACCGCAAGTAGGGCAGTGAGAGGGTTATATAAAAAATTACGAGCAAGTTTTCCTGCTGCGTCTGTAACTTCTATATTTTGTATTTCATTTTCTTTCATTATTTAAGCCTAATATTTACTTTTGCATACATTCCTGGATAAACTTGAGAAGTACTTTTAAATGAAATTTTAATCATAAAAGTATGAGTCATAGGATTTGAACTAGGAATAATAGATGTGATATTTCCAATTGTATTATACTTTAAAGATGGTATCTGAACTTCAACTTTATCACCAACTTTTATTTTAAATAAATCACCTTCAGAAATTTCTGCTTTTATTTTAAGATCTGAAAGGTCTGTAAGTATAAGTGCAGGCATACCAGGTATTGCCATTTCACCAACTTTTATCATTTTTTTAGTTACTACTCCACTATTTGGAGCTTTAATAGCTAAATATTTATATTGGTTATTTACTTCTTTAAGTTGAGCTTTTGCAATTTCTATCATATCATTTAGATTTCTATAGTTCATCTCTAACTCTTCAACTTTAGCTTTTGAAACTAGACCTTTTTTATATAATCTTTGAAATCTTTCATAGTTTCTATTTACTATTTCAAATTGTGTTTTATACATAGATACCTGAAGTTGAGCTTGTGATTTTTTAGCATCTATATCTGTAGTATCAATTTTATATAAAAGTTGTCCTTTTTTTACAATAGAGCCTTCAGATACTTTAAGTTCTTTTATAAATCCCATAAATCTGCTTGTGATATATTTTTCGTTATCTGAGATAACTGTAGCACTTAGTTCAATATTTTGTGCGTTTAGTGATGCTATTGTTAGTAGTAGTGATAGTATTAGTTTTTTCATTTTATTTCCTTTAGTTTAGTGCGTAACCAAGAGCTAGTTTTAATTTAGCTGCTGCAATTGTTTTTTCGTATTTTGCCATAATTAGTTCTGCTCTTGCTTTTTGTGTTTGTGCTTGTTGCATTAGTAAATCTGACATTTTGATTAGTTGGTTTTCATACATTTCTTTTGATTGAACTAAAACTTCATCTGCTAAATTTTTAGCTTTTAGCTTTTCTTGTAAAACTGACTTTTTAGTTTGTAGTGTTAGTGATGCTTTTTTGATTTGTAGTTTTATACCATCTTTCATATAGTTTAAATAATATTTTGTTTTAGCATATTGTATTTTTGCTTTTTGAATATTTGAAGATGTTTTAAATCCATCAAATATTTTATACTCAATTCCAATTGCAGCAACATAATAATCTTTGTCTTTATCTATATTGTTTAGTTGGTCATCGTTAAATCCATATTCTAAATGAGAACCTATCATAGGATAAGAAGCACTTTTTTCAAAGTCTATCTTTTTTTGCATAGTTTTTGTATTATTTTGCATCCATTTATAATCATCTCTATTAATATATGAATTTTTTGATATTAAAGTTTCATCTGTAATAGCTATAGATGCAAAATCTTTTACATCAGTAATTGCATCATCAGATGTTAAAAACTGAAGATATGCTATTGCTAAAGAATATTTATTTTGTGACTCTAAAAGTTGTGAGTTTATTTTCATATCATAAACTTTTGCTTGCTTTACATCAAGTGAAGTTACATATCCTTCATTTAGCATTTCACTTGCAAAATATACAAAAGATTTTGTAGCTTTTTTAGCTTTTTTAGTTGCAAGTATAAAATGTTTTGCTGCAACTGCTCCATTGTATGCTTTTAATACTTCTAAACCCATCTCTTTTTCATCAAACTTGTATTTAGCAATGTTTGCTTTAACTTGAAGTTCTGACATATCTTTTGCTGTACTTAGCTTAAAACCAGTAAATATAGGAAGTGTATAGGTAAGCTTGGTTTCATAATTTGTTCTTGCTTCTGGATTATTTAAGTCTTCTGGTTTGGTTGTAAGTAAATTAGGATTTGTTGTATCAAATTCATTAAATCCAAAATCAGAAAAAGTAGCTTCTCTACTCATAAGTTTCATACCAAATACATTTAGTGCATTGTTACTTCTTGCTATATTTTCATTAAATGTTAATGTACCATAGTTGTAGCCTTTTGCAGTTTTCATATCTAACTTAGATTCTTCAATTGAAAGTTTTTTTGCTTTTAAACTTTTATTATTAGCTATTGTTTTATTTAGTGCTTCTGAGAAGCTTATTGTGTTTCCCATCAATAATGCTGGTAAAAACAATAAAGTCAGTTTTTTATTCATATATTTTCCTTATATATTTTAAGTTCAGTTTTAATAAAAGTTTTTATGCATAATTCTAAATCATATTTTTCTAAAGAGTTTGAAGCTATAAAAAATCCAATTATAGTATCGTATATTTTAGCAGATTGTTTATAGTTATTTATAATATTTTCTAGTAACGATATATATTTATCTCTTAAGTTTGTATTATATTTTATGATTTTATCACTAGGCTTTGACATACATATAATCAAAAACTGTTTATATATCTCTTTTTGAATCAATATATTTTCATCTTTACTTAGAAATAAATCAAAAAGCTTATATATTTTTTCTTCTTTTGTTACAGCAATTTTTAAATTTAAATGAAATTTATCATCATAATCTTCTTGTAAACATGTCATAAGTTCAAAAACTATATCTTCCTTATTTTCAAAATATTCATAAATAGTACCTTTGCCAATACCTGCTGTAATAGCAAGCTTACTTATTGATATATCTAGGAATCCATCATTTGCAAATAATGTACAACATGATTTAGCAATATTTTTTCTTTTAATATTTTTTTTTGATAAATTATCCATAAAAACCTTTATATATGACCACTGGTCAATATTGAAATATTACATTATATTTACTTCAATATAAATTAAATTGACTACTAGTCATATTAATTGGCATAAAAAAAGGTTTACGATAAAGTAAACCTTTTTTATTTGTATTTAAAATATTAGAATCTGTATCTCATAGATACTCTCATGTCTGTTGAACTTTTTACTGGATCACCATACATCGCAGCATTTGCAGCTGTAATTGTACTCATATCAGTAGGTGTTCCATCATCTCCAAAAAATGCTTGACTTCCCGTATAATCATAATCAATTTTAGTATATCTTACATTCATTGAAAGAGCTTTTGTAAGTGGTTTCAACCAGTATACTTCAAGTGCAGTACCTCTTGTAGCAATTTTACTACCACTCATAGTATCTTCACCATAAGTCATACTTCTCCAGTATTTACTACCTTTATTCCATTCAACTCCAATTCTTCCATCTTCACTTAATAAGCATGGCATTTGAACTCCTAGCCATATTGAGTTTCCTGTTTCACTTTTTGTTGAACCTAGCATTCTAGCAGTTTCTCCTGTTCCAAAACTTTTTGGTTTAGTTTTACTTTGTGCAAATGATGCAAAAATTATTGTTTCATCAAGATAATCGTTTATTCCATCTCCAATACCATCAACTTTAACCATTGCTGTTATCAATTCTAAATCTCCGAAGCTTTTAAATGCTGGAAAAATAGTTTGATAGTTAGAATCATAATTTCCTGAAGTAGACATATATGTTGTACCATTAGATGCAAATCCAATTAAATCATTTGCAGTTGCATAGTTTGTATGAATAGAGTATTGACCATCATCATATGGTACAAATATGAAACCTTTCATATCGATATTTTTCTGATGTGATGATGTACTTGTGTTATTTGCATAACTAGAACCATCATTTTGGAATCTTTGAGTGGCATTTGTAAGACCTCTACCCATGCATAACTTAAACCAAGAACCAACTAGTGGAGTAACTTTATCAAGAGTCCATTTAAAACTAGCACCATCAAATTCTACATTTACTGTATGTGCTAAAGCTGATTTTCTTTGATCACCTTCTCTAAAGTTTATACCTAATCCACCAGTACTTGGTCTTCTTCCAACTGATGCTGTCCA
>DQSS01000325.1 GCA_015663165.1 Arcobacter sp.
CATTTTATATTTCCCTATTTTTACTTAACTTTATTCTATCATTTGGAATAAGAATATTGAATTAAGTGGTTTGAATTTATAGGGACATTATATTAATTACTCTCCCACCTAAATAGAAATATTTGGACTAAAAGCTTTTGTTCCTACATTTATCTTCTGACCAATACTTAAATTTTTTACTTCATCTTTTGATATAACTACTTCTACAAGTTGTTGTCCTATTGCTATAACAGCTATATAAATAATATCTACTTTTACTATATCTAAAATCTCACCTTCAAAAGAGAATTTTGATGAACCCTTTGTTTTTAGTAAAATATCTTTTGCTTTACCTTCATTTATAATCTTACCTTCACTTATAACTAAAACTTTAGAAGCTAGTCTATATATCTCGCTTGGGTCATGACTTACCATAATTGTTGTAGTGTTAAACTCTTTATGTAAAGTTAATATTTCATTTTGTAGTTTTGTTCTCATACTAGAATCTAGTGCAGAAAGTGGCTCATCCATTAGTAAAAGTTTTGGTTTGTTCATCATAGCTCTACACAAGCTTACACGCTGTTTTTGACCACCACTTAGAGTATGAGGTAGTCTTGAAGCTAGATTGCTTAGATTTGTTATCTCTAGTAGTCTTGAAGATAGCTTTTTATCATTTGATACAAATAGTAAGTTTTCTTCTACAGTCATATTATCAAACAATGCATAGTCTTGAAATACAAAACCTATTTTTCTTTTTTGAGATGCTAGATTTGTTTTATCATCAAGCCATATTTCATTATCTACTTTTATAGTTCCCTTTGCATCTTCAAGACCTGCAAGTATTCTTAAAAGTGTAGTTTTACCACTTCCACTTTCTCCATATAAAGCTATGAAATCATTTTGTTTTATGTGTAATTGGATATCTAAAGTTATGTCTCCAGAAGCACCTTGAAGATTTTTTTTGATATTTATATCTAACATTTTATTTCCTAAATTTTTCTTTTTGTTTATTGTTAAATATATAAACTCCAAGCAATACTAAAAAGCTTATAAGTATCATAATAGCACTATAAATATGAGCAGAACTATAATCCATAATCTCAACCATTTCATATATAGCAACAGAAGCTACTTTTGTCTCTCCAGGTATACTTCCACCTACCATCAATACTACGCCAAACTCTCCAACAGTATGTGCAAAAGTTATAATCAGTGCGGTTAGCACTGCTGGCTTCATATTTGGTAGAGCAACTTTAAATATAGTTGTAAGTTTACTTTTCCCCGCTACATAAGATGCTTCAAGCATATTTTTATTTATTGATTCAAATCCAGCTTGAAGTGGTTGAACCATAAAAGGTAAAGAGTAAAAACAACTAGCAATTACAAGTGAAGTAAAGTTAAATACCAACTTCACATCAAACATCTCTTCAAAAAAACTACCAACAGGAGAGTTTGCAGATAAGACTACAAGTATATAAAACCCAAGAACAGATGGGGGAAGTACAATTGGTAATGCTGTAAGAGCTTCTATAAATGGCTTCATTTTAGAGCGAGTTTGAGATAAGTACCAAGCAAGTGGTAAAGATAGTAAAAATAGTATTATAGTAGTAAGAGAAGCAAGTTTAAAAGATATTAAAAAAGGTTCATAATCCAAAGCTAAAATAGTATCAATCATTGACAATCTCTACTATTGATAACTCACTCATTTGTATAAAAGCTGTAATATTATCTTCTACTTTTAAGTCCATATTTTCTATAGATTTTCTTGTAGTAATTGCTTCTAAAGTTGTATCAAAAACACTTAAAGTTACACTTGAAAGTAGTTCTCCATTTTCTATTGATATTACTTTAGTAGGAAGTTTATTTTCAAAGCTTACATCTCCATTAAAGTTTTTAGCAAGTGATATATGAGATGATTTTATAGCAAGTTTTACTTTTGTACCTATTTTTATGTTTTCATTTAGTTCTAAACTCATCATTGATAATGTTTGAGAATGAAAAATAAATTCAACTATATGCAGACTATCACAGTTTTTAATATCACTTATTGTAGCTATTATATTACTCATAGTTTTTGGTATCCGTATTGTTCTAAGATATTTTGAGCTTTTGGGCTTAGGATAAAGTCATAAAACTTTTGTGCATCACTATTATTTTTTGCTCTTTTAAGTATAACTATACCTTGATTTATAGGAGTATAAAGTGAAGAGTCTACGTCTATCCAATTTATATACTTTTTGTACTTTGTCATAAATGGAGAAAATAATGCAGACTTTGCAACAAATCCTATATCCGAAGCAGTCATAGTATATGAAACTGTTTGTGCTATAGATTCTCCATAGATAAATTTAGGTTTTATTTTATTATATAACTTAGCATTTTTAAGTGCTTGAGCTGTTGCTATTCCATAAGGCGCTGTTTTTGGATTTGCTACTGCTATTACTGTTATATTTTTGCTTTCTATTATATTTATACCGTTAGAAAAATCTTGTTTTTTACTTGAAAGTATAGCTAAAGAGCCTTTTGTGTAAATAATAGGCTTAGTGATAGCTAGATTATTTTTATATAAAAATTGAGGGTATTTCATATTTGCAGACATAAATATATCATATGGAGCACCATGATTTATTTGAGCAGTAAGTTTTCCACTGCTTCCTAACGTTACTTTTACTTTAATATTTGGATTTGATATATTGAATTGTTTTACTAAGTCATTTATAGCATATGATACATTTGCAGCAACCGCAACGGTAATATTTGATGCAAACATCATACTTGTAAAAAGTGAGAATATTAATAGATATTTTTTTAACATATTAGAATTATTATATCTTAAACTATAAAGATATAAGTTTAAGACCTTTAATTAAAGATACAAGATTTTTGGTTTAATGAAAAATTCAGGGGTCTGAATAATCACTTTTTCTTATAATTAATAAGATAGTCATCTACCAATTTTAACTTCAAACTTTTAGTA
>DQSS01000107.1 GCA_015663165.1 Arcobacter sp.
ACCATTATAAATATTTAATTTTTTATCATAACTTTTAGCACTACAATACACACTAATGTCAAACTGATTATATAGGTTTTTTGTTAGATATTCCGTAAGTGTTTCAAAACCACCATACTTTGCAGGAATTCCTACTATTCCAATTATTGATATTTTTTTTATACTAAACCCTTTCTAATAATTTATATTTTATTAAAGCCAAATATTCATATAGTATATTTACATTCAATTGTAAATATTTAAGGCTTGGCAAATAAGATGATATTGTTAAATCTAAAGATACTCTATTTGAAACAATAGGTATTATATTTAAGCCTTGTTTTTCAAATACTCTTTTAGCTCTGTATAAATGTTCATTTGAAGTTATTAAACAAATATTGCTAATATTATTTTCATTTAAAATATCTTTTGAATATTTTGCATTTTGAAATGTATTAAAAGAATAATTATCAAATATAATATTTTTAAATTCAAATGCATTGATAACAGATTTGTACTTATCATTAATACCACTGAAAATAACTATTGCATTAGTGTTTAACTTTGCTAATTCTAGACCCTTTAATATTCTGTCATAATCATTTATTCCTCCCAAAATAACAGTGGCATTACACTTTCTTGATTTATCAAAGGAAACAATATTTATTGGCTGAATAAGTATCAGATAAAAAACTTTTAATGAAAAAACATATAAAATTAGTAGTATTGATAGTAATAATTTTTTAGCTAACACTTAGACATCACCAAAAATTTCCAAAATACTATTTTCAAAATTATCACTTGAAAAAAGTTTTGCTTTAGTTTTGGCTTCAAAAGATAATTTTAATAATAATTCCTCATTTATAGCTAACTTTAAAATAAGTGTTGAAATTTTATCAATATCATAAGAACTAATACAATAACCATTAGTACCACTATCTACAAGTTCAACAGGACCACCAATAGAAGGAACAATACATGGTATACCATAATTCATAGCTTCTAAAATGGTCATACCAAATGTTTCTACCCACTGATCAACTCTTGAAAGGTTTAAAACTAAACTTGCTGTAGCATAAAATACTGATACATCTTTTTGAGATGGATAGAAAACTATATTATTAGGTACTGAAATATTTTGAAAAAAATTATCTATTTCATCTTTTGTGGCATTTAAAACTAATTGAAATAGAATTTTTTTATTTTCCTGACATTTATTAGCAATCTCTATAAATTCATTTATTCCCTTATATTTTTTTAAAGAACATATCATTAAAACTGTAAAATTTTCACTATTATTTAGATACTTAAATAAAGAAGCTTTTTTAACAAATGCATCTGGCAATGCATTATAAACTACTTGAGATTTAATATTTTTTATTTTATCTGATTCCATTAGATATTTTGAAACAGAAATATTAAAATTTGAAGTTTTACCAATTATATTTTTTAAAAATGATTTCAATAATTTAGGTCTTATACTTGTCTCATGGATATGATAAACAACTTTTATTCCGAGAAGTTTTCCTGCCAAAGCAGCACCAAATGGCATAATGGTATTTATGTAAAATATCACATCTTCATTTCTATATTTTAATAATTTAAAAAATAAAATAAATTGAGAAAAAAGATAAAAAAGCAACACACCTATTTTATTATTTGACCTTTTATAAAATACATTAAATTTATTTGACTTTGTATCAGATAAAAAACCTTCTGTATCACTTGTGTATAAATCAACTATATAATTATTTTTACTTAAAATATTAATAGACTGAGACAATACAAATGGACTACCGCTAAAGTCATTATATAGATGAATACAAACTATTTTTTTCATAATTCTATTCCATTATAAATATCTTTTAACTTTAAGCCTTTTTGATTCCATTCATACTCTTTTTTAAACTTTTGTATTGCTCCATCAGATAATTGTAAATATTTTTCTTTATTTTTATAAAGTTCTTGTAATGCTTCAGAAAACTCAATTACACTCGTTTCATATGATGAATAATCTATTCTTATTCCACAACTATCATCTACTAGCTCACCTGGTCCATAGTTGTTAAAGCATACAACAGGTAATCCAAATGAAAGTGCTTCAACTACTACCATTCCTGCACCCTCGTGAGAAGGGAATAGAAACAAACTTGAATTTTGATAAATAACATCTAAATCTTTTTTATCAATCCAATCAATAAAAACAACATACTCTTCAATATACAAATCTCTAACAAGTAGTTTTAATTCTTTTTCTTTAGGACCTTTTCCAACTATTGTTAATGATATATCATTTTGCAACTTATTGTTATTCAAAAACTTTGCAAACGATTTTATAGCTATATCAAATGATTTTATTGTTAAAAATCTTCCAACAACTAAAATATTAAATTTATTTTTAATTATTCTAGTAAAATTATTTTCAATACTACCGACTTGGGATAGAGATATAAATCTTTCAGTCTTAATTTTCAATCTTAACTGAACACTACTATTTCCACCTAAAACAATTGTAGACTTTTTTCTAGCTAGAAAGATAAATATATCAAAATTCCATAACAGCTTTTTTATATTCCATTTAATATTTTCTTTTATTATCGCTTTATTAGATGAAAGGTATTGGCTTGGTATTTTTTCATTATGATTTATAGTACCCCACACGGTTGGCTTACTCAACATCCATAAAAAAGTAGGAAATGCATCTGTATGAAAATTTACATTATGAGCTATATCAAAATCTATCTTTTTTACTTTTATAAATATAGGCATAAACATTTGCCAAAGATAAAAATATAGTGATGAACCCCTAGCACCTTTTTTCCAAAATCTCATCCAGTAAGGTAAATCATAATAATAAAACTGCATATTAGATGTGTCGATATTAAATTCTTCTATATATCTATCGATACTTGCTTTATTGTTTTTTCTTGTAATTGCTATCACTTTATTAAATCTTGATATTTGATAGATAAAATTCCAACCCGTAGCAGACTCAGAACCTTTATATGGGTCTATATCATAAGCAGTTGCTAATATTTTTTTCATCAACTATGCATCTCCAATCTTTTTAATAACCTTAGCAGGAACACCACCTATAACTAAACCATTATCAAATGATTTAGTAACGACTGAACCAGCAGCCACAACACAGTTGTTTCCTATGGTTACTCCATCTAAAATAGCAACTTTAGAACCAATCCAACAATTTCTACCTATAACTATCCCTTTTCGTGTAACACCTTGTTCTCTTATAAGAAAATTACTATCTAAAAAATTATGATTTTCAGGATGAGTGCTAAAATACTGACCAATTATAGTATCATCTCCGATAGTAGTTCCACCTCCACCACCTATATATGAAAACTCTCCTATTCCTACATTGTTTCCAATCCTAATAAACTCTCCTAAGTTATTAAAAGATGTAGAGATAATAACTTGAGAAAATGAACCTATATTTACATTATTTCCTAGTAAAAGTTTATCTTTTCCTAGTGCTGATAGTTTTACATAGTCTTGTATGTTAATATTATTTCCAAATTGCATATTATTTCGGTTAAATAATTTCACAGATGTACCAAAAAAAAGAAACTTACCTCTTTTACTGAAATGATAAAACTTCAATCCTTTAAGCAATGAAACAATCTTTTGTAAAAAGAAAGAAAACAAAACAGTAGAAGATAAATTATTATCAAATTTAAAATCTTTAGTTTTAGTTTCTTGTATATATTTTTCTAATGTTCTTTTCAGCAATTTAACAAGCCTTTGTATAAAGATTTTCGATAGTCTTTAATGTTTTTTCTTTGTCTACATTTTCAATGCAAATATATCTTTCACCACTACTTTTTGATAGTGATTCAAAAAGTGTTTTATATTTTTTAGTTAGTTCTATAATTGACTTTTCATCCATCTCTTGCTTTCTACTCAGTATTATCTCTGGAGATGCATATAAAAAGATGTTTATATCTGGCTTGAAAACAAATCTATAAAAAAACTTTATAAATTTCTCATTTAGCTTAATGTTTGTTCTTCTTCCGTCATTTATAAAATCAAAGTAGTATCTATCATAAATTATAATATCACCTTTTAAACTATGTCTAAAAAAAATAATCCATTGCCCAAATATATAATCAAATAAATAGTATGTAAATCTAATCAAAGAAGAGATTAACGAACTATTTACCCCCGTTCTTGGTAAAACTTCCATTGTTTTTTTCTCAGCTTCTTTTTTACCATGCTTAATTGCACTTAGTATTGGCAATATTGAAGGACGATGTCTAATGACTACAACTTTTTTATTATATTTTTTTTCCAATGTATTTTTAATTTCAGTTAATATTGTTGTCTTTCCTGCACCATCAACACCACTAAATGTAATAGTTTTCGACTGTTTTATATTTTTAAATAAGTTCAAATATTTTTCCTTTATTTTCTATAATATCTTCTAAAGCACCATTCCACACATCGATAAGCCAATATGCCTGTATATGTAAATCTTTTTGATTTTGATACTTTAAAGCATAGTATGAAATATTAATAAATAAATAATAAGTATAGTATTTGTTAAAATCTATTTTATTTTTTTCAATTATTTTTTTCAATTCTTGACTATTTAAAAAACCTTTCAACTTTTGTTTTATATCTTGATAATTTTGATGCTTAATAAGAACTGCTTCTTGAAATATATAATGAAAAAAATCAAAAAGTAAAGGTGTTCTTTCACTCGCTAATTCCCAATCATAGATGTATAATTTATCTTTTGTTAGATACATATTCCAAGGAGTAAAATCACAATGTGCAAATGAGACTACAATATCATCTTCTTTAGAAATAAATAGCTTTTGAACTTTTAATAAACTAACTTTTAATTTATTATCTTTATCTAACTCTTGAATACATATTATAGAAGATTGAATTGATTCTATCTTACTAACTAGTAAATTTTCCAATGTGTTTATATATAGTTCATTTAGTGCTAAAAAATGGATAGATGAAAAACCATTATCATTTACTATATTTTTAGGTTTTATATTTGATATACATATAACATTCCCATAATTATTAATATTTTTTGGATAGTTGAAAACTTGAAAATTAAATTGTTCTAAATATTTAATATTCTTTTTCTCCATTGCTACTAGTTCTTCTGCACTTGAAGTAGTTGGTATTTTAACAAAGTACTTTGTAATATTATTCTTATTTACTTCTATAATTATTTTTCTATTTTCTCCAGCTGTTCCTGTAAATATTGAATAATTATCATAATCCAACTCTTCAATAATTTTCTTATATTTGCTTTCTAAATCTCCTTTCATAGTTCCAGATACAAAGTATTTTTGTAATTTTAATTTAAATACTATCATTACTAATATTTTATATAATTTACCTTTTATACTATTTGTATTATATAAGTTTAAAAATGTTGGTTC
>DQSS01000322.1 GCA_015663165.1 Arcobacter sp.
ATATTGTAGGTTATGCTCCGACTCATGATATTTATCAAGGGATGGAAGAGGCTATTGAGTGGTATATTGAAAATATTGGAAAGAAAGAGTAATAATGTCCAATATTTCAACTAAAAAGAAAAAATTTGGTTTTAGAACAACAATTAAATAAAAAAATTGATATGGGTTATTTGAACTCAATGCGAACATTTATAAAAAATAGGATTAAAAAGAATCTTATTTATGTCTAAATGACAAAATGAAAATGTTAAAGAGTACAAGTGCATAAAAGTACTCTGTCCCCTTTATTTTTAGTTGATTAGGTTATAATGATTTAAGATGAAAAGGGAGATGTTAGATGACAAAAATAAATATTTTAGATTGTACACTTAGAGATGGTGGTTATATTAATGATTTTGCATTTAAAAATTCACATATATTTACAATTGTTAATCAGCTTCAATCTGCGGGTATTGATATTGTTGAATGTGGCTTTCTGGATAGCTTTGAGGGAAAATCAAAGAACTTGACACGTTTCGATTGTTGTGAAACAATTAATACACTTTTAAAAAAACTTCCTGAGAAACATGACTCACTTTTTGTTGCTATGGTAGAGTTTGGTAAGGTTGTGATTGAAGATTTACCAGCAGTAACAAAAGCCAAAAATGAAGTTAAGGGTATTCGACTTTCTTTTCGTAAATCTGATCATTTAAAGATATTTGAAGATGCTCAGAAGATAATTGAAAAAGGTTATAAACTTTTTATTCAACCGATCGCTACCGAACTTTATTCGGATCAGGAGATTCTTGAATTTATTCACCGCTGTAATGCAATAGACATAGACTCAATGTATATTGTTGATACTCACGGTTCGATGATGCGTGACGATTTTCGTAGGATCTACTATCTTTTTGAACATAACCTAAATGTAAATACACGTTTAGGATTTCATTCACATAATAACTTACAGCTCTCTTATTCTAATGCCATCGATTTTATAGAGATTTCACAAAATTCACAACGCGATATCATCATAGATGCATCTATATATGGTATGGGCCGAGGAGCAGGGAATTTAAATACTGAACTTTTGGCTGATTATATCAATAAACATATTGAGTATCGTTATAAAATTGAACCTCTTCTTGAAGTAGTCGATGAATATTTGGTTGCAATCTATCAGGAAAATAAATGGGGCTATTCATTAGAACATTTTCTTTCTGCATCAGAATATTGTCATCCGAATTATGCTTCATACCTTATTAACAAGAAAAATCTTTCAATTGTTGAGATTAAAAACCTTTTGTCATCTTTGCCCAAGGCAGAACGACGTGAATTCAACAAAGAATTGATCGAAGTAATTTATATCGAATACAAAGAAAAAATGAAGCTTTCAGTGAAAAATCTTCCAAGAAGTTTTTATGAAAAAAAATCTCTACTGATTGCATCAGGCAAGAGTGTTGCATTAGAATATATGAAAATAGTAAATAAAATACGAAATCATAATTTCCAATCTATTTCTTTAAATCACATTAATTCTTATATAGATAGTGATTTTCATTTTTTTTCAAATCAGCTCCGTTATGATGAATTTTGCGAGAATCTCAGGACTGACAAACTGATTGTAACATCAAATATTAAAGTAAGATCCAACCATCAAGATTGTTATGTAGTTGATTACAAAACATTGTATGAGCATAATGCAATACATGTTGACAATGTTGCACTTTTAATGTTGAATCTTTTGGATTTGAATGGTGTAAAAGAGGTTTCTATTGCAGGTCTTGACGGATACAATTTAACCGAGAGTAAACATTATAGTTATGCAGAATATAATAGAGTGCTTGATACTAAAGAGCTTGAAAAGATCAATGATGCCTTAGCTCGTTCCATTAAAATGATATCAAAAAGTTTACACATTACATACTTGACTCACTCTAGGTTTAAACAATACACTAAACAAAAGATCATTGGTGTGATCCCGTCACGATTTAGTTCATCTCGTTTGCCAGGTAAACCACTTAAAGATATAGCAGGTCTCCCTATGATCATTCATGTGCTTAAAAGAGCGCAGATGTCAAAAATACTGGATGAAGTGATTGTTGCAACAGATGACCAAAGGATCTTTAATATTGTTGAAGCGCATGGAGGGAAAGCCATGATGACAGATACCTCTCACAATAATGGCTCTGAACGAATGTATGAAGTTTCACAGTATGTTACAGGTGATGTCTTTGTTGTTATAAATGGTGATGAAGCTCTTTTAAAGCCGGAGCATATTGACACTGGGGTTAATGCCCTTCTTGCATCGCAGGCACAAGTATCACTTCTATATAACCGTTTTGAAACCAGAAATTCTCCTGCTGACTTTAAAGTCGTCTTTAATACAAAAAAGGAGATTATGTATATCTCTCGTAATGATATACCTTCAGATGCTAGAAGTAATGAAAAGCATATGTACAAAGCCTATCATATTATGTCTTTTACAAAAGAGTTTTTAGATACATACAGTACTTTGGAAGAAACACCACTTGATAGGATAGAGTCACATGAGTTGCTTCGTGTGCTTGAACATGGGTATAAGATCCAAGGGGTTGAAGTTGAGAGCAGCGCTATTAGTGTTGATACGCCTGAAGACTTAGCATATGTACGTAGTGTTATGGAAGATGACTATGTCTTTAAACAATATGGAACTAAAAAATGATACAGCAGATCTTATTTGACTTTGATGGAGTGATCATTGATTCTATGGATGTCCGAGACTATGGCTTCAGAAAAATTGTAGAAGGACATGATGAAGCGTTGGTTGATGCATTTATTAAGTATCATCGTTATAATGCTGGGTTGTCACGTTATGTGAAGATCCGTTATTTCTATGAAGAAATGTTAGGTCAGTCAATCTCTGAAAAAAGAGTCAATGAACTTGCTTCTAAGTTCTCAGAGATCATGAAAGAGCGACTCACAACCCCAGAAGTGATTATTTCAGAAACTGTCGACTTTATTAAAAGAATTTATAAAAGAGTACCATTACACATTGTTTCTGGTTCTGATGGTGCTGAGTTAAGGTTTCTTTGTCGAAAATTAAATCTAGATAAGTATTTCGTTACTATAGAAGGTTCTCCTACACCTAAAAATAAACTTGTTAAAGATATTATGACTAAGTATAAATATAATTCGAAAAACACTATTTTGATTGGTGATAGTGTTAATGATTATGAAGCAGCAGAAATAAATTGCATAAAGTTTTATGGATATAACAATCGTGATCTTCTATCAAAAGGTTTAGGATATATCGATTCCTTTAAATCTATTCCTTTTGAAATGAAAAGTATATAAGTATGAATAGAACATCTGCTTTTATTAAAGGCTTTGCTAGTACAGTAGCACAAAAGATTTTGACTAAAATTATAGGTTTGATCGTTACGCCTATTGTTCTAATATATCTCGATAAGACCGAGTATGGGATATGGGTTATCATTGGTTCAGTTTTAGGGTATATGGGCTTAATGGACTTTGGCGTAACAGGTGCTACAGCAGCAATCGCGGCCAAAAGTAATACAAAAGAGGATGAACACCGAATCAACATTATTATCAATAATGCTTTTGCCCTGCAAAGCATTATAGGTATTTTGATTATTATTGTTGGGTTTATGATCTCATTTTATTTTCCAGAAGTTTTCAACATGGGGAACTACTCCAAAGAGGATGCATGGCTTGTATTTGTGATGGCGATCATTGGGTATGGTATCAGTTTCCCC
>DQSS01000270.1 GCA_015663165.1 Arcobacter sp.
GACATCGTCCAACCAATCCTTTCATCAATCCTACTAAATCATATAAAAAAGGTTTCAAATCATTTTTATCATAGATTGCAAACTCTCTATTTTTATATCCAAAAATATTATATTTGAAATATTTCCAATAATTTTTTCGAAAAAAAAGATTTAACATCTCATGTTTCATATAAACAAAATGTACTCTATCTTTTTGGTTTTGTTCTTGTTTTGACACATTTTTACTAATTGCATCAAGATATTGAGCATACTGAATATTTACTCCACTGAGATTCCCAACTCTATGCCACATCATAGAACGAAGATTTATCTCCATAAGTTTATACTTACCGTCTCTTTTATCATACTTGAATTCAGGCTCATTAATTCCCCTCAAATCCATAACCTCCAGAAGTTTTCTTCCTTGTTCTTTTACTATTTCTGGTGCTTCATTACTTCCACTACTAAATACACCAAAATTATCAGGATATTGTGTAAGCTTTTTGCCTATCCACTCATTTAGTATTTTACCATTTTGAGACCGATAGCCCACATAAGCATAAATATTTGTATCATCACCAGGAATAAATTCAGAAGCCAAAAAGGTTATATTTTTATTTATAAAATATTTTAATTTTTCTATATTTTCTTTATACTCTTCCATTGATTCTAAAAATAAACTTCTAAATACATCAGTAGTTATGTCATCCCTTTTATTTGGTTTTATTAAAATAGGAAACATCATCTTCTCTATTTTTGTTATATCTATTATAGTTTCAATATTTTGTGTTTTTGGATATGGTATATCATGTTTTTCACAAAAACTATACTGAACATATTTATCTAAACTCTGTAAAACATTATCATAGTTAAAAGGCACAAAACAAAACTCTTTTATATCATCATAAATAGCATGTAAATTTTCAAGTTGTAAATCATCAGTGGGAAATATAACTATATAGTCACATTTATCTTTCAAATTTAAAATAGCATCTCTCAAACTTTCACTTGTTTTTTCTATTGATTTAAAGTGGTTTATTTTATTACTATAACTAGACAATGATTTGCCACAACTAAAAAGAGCAATATCTCTTAACTCATTTGAATATAGTTCTCTAATAATATTATAACCATTTACATAGCCACCAAGGACTAATGAGTATATTTTTTTAGTTTGCATTGATTATCTTTCTTAATTTTCTATTTACTTTATTTAAAAACTTTTTACTAAATTCAATTATTCCTAGCTGCTTTAATCGAAACCAATATATTTGTCCTCTCCATATTTTATATACTATAAATGTATTGGTTTTCTCTATAGGATTATAAATAAATTTAGGCATTGTGTATACTTTAGATAAAAACCATATAAATACTAAAATAAATTTTTCTTTTATACCATTTAATTCAGATACTGTTGGGTTGTTATCATCTTGTATTGCTATTTTATGCTGTACTGTATTTGTTTTGGTATTATACTCTAAAATTAAAGAAACTCTATTTATCCATCTCCATTTTTTGTAAGTAGTTTTATATACAGCATGATATTGTCTTGTAGTATCAACAGACTGGGGTTTAATTTCAGGATAATATATTTGAGTAGGAGGATTTATATAAAAATTAGGAAATAAAAAATTACCTAAACACATATAAGCTCTTTTATTATTATGCTCTATATATCCTTGTGGTCTATGTGGATGCATTCCTACAATTAATAATACTCTATCGTCATCTAATAATTTCTTTGCTAACTCTATATCATAACGAGGAGGTAGAAAAACATGTTCTCTTCCCCAATGAAAATACAAAATAGCTTTTTTATCTTCTTTTAATTTATCCAAATCATTTAGTATATTTTCATATCGAAGAGGATTGACACCTGCTTTATTATCCTCTGCTAATTCTATTTGCCGAAGATAAGGCTTATCAAACTCACAATAACCAAATATGGCAATATTTTTATCTATATAATATGGTTCTTTTGCTTCTTCTGAGTTACTGCCTGCTCCAAAACTACCGATATTTGACATGTTTAAATGCTCTATTGTTTCAGAAATAGCATCTAAACCCTTATCTTGAATATGATTATGTGCTAGATTAACAGCATCAATTTTCATGCCATTCAATTGTTTGGTAGCAAATGAACCTGTAAATAAAGTACATTTGTCCTCTGCAGTATCATTATCACTAATTGGTTGTTCTAAGTTTACAACTCTTTTATCTGCATTATTAAATATATCTATATCTACAATATCTTCTGTAGATTTATTTAATAAATCACCGCCTAAAAAAAGGTCACCAGTAAAACATATTTTCATTTATAATTTTCCTTTTTTACTAACTCGTAATACAATAAAAAAAAGTATAATATAATGAGTAAAAACTACAGTTGTCAGTAAAACTAAAAAAGACTTAAAATCTAAAGAATAAATATTTCCTATGTATAAACAAAATAGAGAAAGTATTAATAAAACTATTTGCCAACTTAATGCTAGTTTTTGCAATTCAAAAATATTATTTATATTAGAGACTGAAGCAACAACAAATCTTATAAAAAATAAAGGTATAACTATTTGGGCATACACCCCTGCAATTCTCCACTCTTCACCAAATACAAAAGCAAATAAATCTTCCACTATAAAGTA
>DQSS01000277.1 GCA_015663165.1 Arcobacter sp.
ATCCATAATTATATCTAAATAAGGATTCTATATGGCTTATTTAAAGGGTTTTGGCGAGTTTCATTTTTGAATTTACTGTGCAGTGGTTTCATAATGTAATCTTGCAAAATATGTCAATTTGACATATTTTGCAAGTGAAAAAATAATTTATTGTATACTTTTGTATGAATGATATAAAAAATGAATTGGAACTACTGTATAAAAATAAAAAAGATATAGAAAAAAAGATATATTTGCTCGAAAAACAAATTGAGTTAAATAGTGATTTTTCATTTTCTTTATCTTCAAATATCACTATCAATATTAGTAACTTATCAAAACAAATTATTGAAGAACTAAAATATATAGCAACATTTGACAATCCTCAAATACAAATACTTCAAAGTTTAAGAAAACCAATTTTTAATATGCCAAAAAAAATATATAGTTTTGAAATAAATAAAAATATATTAACTCTTCCTAGAGGACTTATGAGAGATGTTATATATATATTAAATAATTATAATATTTCATATAAGATGATTGATGAAAGATTAGTTATTAGTGAAAAGTTTCCTTCTGTAGTGTTTACTCTAAGAGATGAGCAAAAAATTGCTTGTGATAATATAAGCAAAAAAGATTTTTCAATATGTGTTGCACCACCTGGGTTTGGTAAGACGCTACTCGGTGCAGAAATAATAAGTAGAAGGGATGTAAATACACTTGTAATAGTAAATAAAAATATGCTTTTAGACCAATGGTGTCAAAGGTTTATTGATTATTTTGCGATGGATAAAAAAGATATAGGCTATTTAGGAAAAGGTAAAAATAAATTAAACAATCGCTTAGATATTGCAACTATGCAAAGTTTAAAAAACAATATTGATATCATAAAAAATTACTCATTTGTAATAGTTGATGAATGTCATCACATTCCAGCACTTACTTTTGAAAATATAATCAAACAATTTAGAGGCAAATATATTCTGGGACTTAGTGCTACTCCTAAAAGAAAAGATGCTATGGATCCTATACTATTTCAGCAATTAGGAAATATTGCTTATGAAGTTAAAAGGAAAAAAACTACAACAAATAAATTAAAAGTTGTAAATACACAGTTTACAAGTGAAGTTGATAATTTTGCAAATCTTATTGGAGAAATTATTAATGATAATGAAAGAAATAAATTAATCTTAGATGAGATATTAAGATACAAAGATAGAAAAATATTACTTTTAACAGATAGAATAGAACATATAGAGAATTTAGCTAAATTATTAGATAATACAGGCTTAAATTATATATCTATTCATGGTAGTTTAAAAAATCAAGAAAAAGAAGAAAATCTAAAAAAGGTTATATCTTCAAATCTTGTATTGGCTACTACTTCATATTTTGGAGAAGGGATTGATTTCCCTCATCTTGATACGATTATTTTTGCTACGCCTATTTCATATTATGGTAGGTTAGTGCAATATTTAGGTCGTATTGGAAGAGGTGGAGCTGATTGTTTAGCTATAGATATATATGATGATAAAAATAATTTTACAAAAAGTGCATTTAGAAAAAGACAAGATGGTTATAAACAATTGCACTATAAAAAAATAAGGTAAGAGATGAACAAATCACTAATCACAAACTTAATAGCAGTACTTTTAATAGTGCTTGGATTTATTTTACAAAATAATATAATTCTTACAATAGGTTTATTTGCCTTGAGTGGAGCTGTAACAAACTGGATTGCAATACATATGCTTTTTGAAAAAGTTCCATTTTTATATGGAAGTGGTGTAGTTGAAAATAGATTCGAAGAGTTTAAAGTATCCATTTATAAACTTATAATGGAACAATTTTTTACAAAAGAAAACTTAGATAAGTTTTTTGAATCTGAAAGTTCTGCACCTAAACAATTAGACTTATCAAAAGTTATTGATAAAACTGACTTTTCAATTGCTTTTGAAAGTTTAAAATCAGCAGTTATGGAGTCTAGTTTTGGTGGCATGCTTGGTATGTTCGGAGGAGTTGCTGCCCTTGAACCATTAAAGGAGCCTTTTGAACTTAAAATGAAAGCATCAATAAATGAAATAGTTCATACAGATGCTTTCCAAACAACGCTAAGAGAAATACTAAGTTCAGGTGATATAAGTGATGGAATTCAAGAAAAGATACAAGCAGTTGTATATGAAAGATTAGAAGAACTTGATGCTAAAATGATAAAAAATTTAGTTCAAGATATGATGAAGGAACATCTTGGATGGTTAGTAGTTTGGGGTGGGTTCTTTGGTGGACTTATTGGGCTTGTTAGTTCATCTTTTTTATAGAGTTAAATTTATTTAAAAATTCTTTAAGTAATGGCTAAAATCACGATTAACCCCAATCATTCCATAAAGATTTCATAAAATAGCCACAAACTGCTATAATAAGGTATATCAAAGAGAAAAATAGGACTCTAAATCTTTCACCAAATGGGTGCAAATTTTTCTCTGTTAGGACTTACATTATAATGCAATCTATATTAAACTTCAAAATAGAAACAACAAATGAAAAATTAACACCAAGAACAGGTGTAGCAATATTTGGCGAATACACAAAAGGCTTAGGTTTAGAAAAAATAATTAATGAAGCAATGCCTACATCAAATCATCATAATGCCTACAATCCATTTGAATTTATATACCCATTAATACTTATGCTTCATAGTGGTGTTAGAGTACTTGATGATATTAAAGAGATCAGAATGGATGAAGCATTAAAAACTATTTTAAAAATAGATAATATTCCAACAGCAGGAGCATTTAGTAAATATCTTCATAGATTAGGTGAAGATGGCGAAATGGCTATGAAAAGTATTAATAAAAAATATCTAAAAAGATTTTTAAAATCATTAAAAAGTGATGAGGATTTAGTTTTAGATATCGATGAAACTTTTATTGAAGCCCATAAAAACACTGCAAAATATTCATATTTGAAAGCACCTGGATATATGCCTATGATTGGGCATATCAATAATGGATATGTAATAGATGTAGATTTTAGAGATGGAAATATATCTCCTGCTGATAAAAACTTAGAATTTATAAAACAATGTGCTATGCAATTACCTATTGGAAAAACATTTGATAGAGTTAGAATTGATAGTGCAGGATATCAAGCTAAAATATTTAATTATTGCGATGAACAAAATATAAAATTTACTATTTCTGCACCATTAGATAAAAGTATTCAATATGCTATTAGCCAAGTTGAACATAACGATTGGAAACAACTAGGAAATAGTAAAATAGAAAAAGTAGCAGATACTATCCATACAATGACTGATACTGAAAATGCTTTTAGATTATTAATAGTTAAAAAAGATATAACGCCTATGTTTACTGAACTTGAAGAGATTTTAACTGATGACCAAAAAGCTCAATATTATCAAGAGATGCATTACTGTATAGCGACAAATGACAATGATTTAACAGCTGAAGAAATTATAAAACTTCATAGACAAAGAGGTGAAACCAGTGAAAATAAAATAAAGGAATTAAAAAATGGTTTTAATATGTCATATCTTCCAACATCTAACTTTGAGGCAAATTCATTCTACTTTCAAATAGGAACTTTAGCTTATAATCTATTTTTATTATTCAAGCAAATATTAGATTCAAATTTGCAAAAACATACGGTAAAGACCATTAGATATAAGCTTTATAATATAGCTGGAAAAGTTATCAATCATGCCAGACAAATAATTTTGAAAGTTAATGAACAGTTTATTGAATTGCTAAATACCATTAGACAAAGGGCTTACGATGTTAGTCTTGAATAGTAATTTATATGCAAATTTTATCAAACTTTTTAAATTTCAGGCACTACACTGTTGCCTAAAAAATAGAAAAACTAACAAAAATTATAAATATCACAGTAATTGGAGCAATAAAATATGTAATTGAAATATTCAAACCATAAATTGGTCAATATTTTTTAAAAAATAAGAAATTTTTGGATTATGATTGGACTAGCTTTGGTTATGGATTTATTTGGGATTAAATATAATGTAATAATAATTTAGGTATAATCCAAAAATTATAAATAGGATCTTACATATGAATAAAAGAGTATTAGTAAAGTTTTCAGGTGAAGCATTAGCTGGTGAGAGTGGTTATGGTATAGATACTAAAATATTAAACTATATTGCACATGAGATTAAAGAACTTGTTGATAATGATATAGAAGTTGGTATAGTAATTGGTGGAGGTAACATTATTAGAGGTGTTACTGCTGCTGCTGATGGTGTTATTAAAAGAACAAGTGGTGATTACATGGGTATGTTAGCTACAGTTGTTAATGGTATTGCTATGCAAGAAGCATTAGAGCATATTGGTGTTGAGGCAAGATTACAAAGTGCTATTAAAATGGAACAAATTGCTGAATCTTTTATCGTTAGACGAGCTAAAAGACATCTAGAGAAAAAAAGAGTTGTTATTTTTTCTGCTGGTACTGGTAATCCATTTTTTACAACTGATACAGCTGCTACTTTAAGAGCTACAGAAATTGAAGCATCAATTTTAATCAAAGCTACTAAAGTAGATGGTGTTTATGATAAAGACCCTATGAAATATGATGATGCCATTAAATTAGACCAAATATCTTATGATGATGCATTAAAAGACCACATTAAAGTTATGGATGATACAGCAATTGCTTTAGCAAAAGACAATAGCTTACCAATAGTTGTAGCAGATATGAATGATAAAGGAAATTTACTAAATATAGTAAATGGAGATTATTCAAGATGTTCGATAGTTAAATAAATAAAGGAAAAATATGAGAATAGAAGAAATATTAGCAGTAGCACTAGAAAAAGTTGGAAATGATAGATATATATTATCTTTAGCAGTTGGTCAAAGAGCAGATGAATTAAGTAAAGGTGCTAAGCCATTACTTGATAATTCATTATTAAAAAATATGAAATATACTGATATTGCTATTCTTGAAATTGCAAAAGGTTTATTAAATATTGAAGGTTTTGTAGAAGAAAACTAGTTTTTATATATTGTGGAAAATTATTTATTAAATATAAAAAAAATCAATACAATTGAAGGTGCAATAGAGAGTCTTGAACTTGCTATGCCTTTAAATGATATAATACGAAAAGCTTTAGAATTTTGTATTGACGCACATAAAGATCAATATAGAAAAAGTGGTGAACCTTATATAGTTCACCCTATATTAGTAGCTTCAATAACAGCACACTTTAGTCATGATGAAGCAATGGTTTTATCTGCACTATTACATGATGTAGTTGAAGATACTGATTATACTCATTCAGATATTCAAAATATGTTTGGCGATGATGTTGCGCATATAGTGGATGGTCTTACAAAAATAACTGAAATTAGAGATAATGAAGTTATACATTCTTCCTCAAATGAAAGATTAATAAAATCAGCACTTACTTTTAGAAAAATGTTAATTGCATCTATTGATGATGTTAGAGTTTTAGTAGTTAAACTTTTTGACAGAACTCATAATATGCTTACTTTAGATGCATTAAGTGTGGATAAGCAAAAAAGAATATCAGAAGAAACACTGTTAGTATATGCTCCAATTGCACATAGATTTGGTATGTCTACTATCAAAAACTCTTTGGAAGATTTGTCTTTTTTCTATCTTTATCCTGATGAATATAAAAAAATAGATGATTATATCAAAACATATCAAGCAAAAATTCAAAATATATTTGATAGTTTTTTAAATGATATTAAACTAATTGTTGATATAAAAAATAATCCAAATATTGAGATATTTTCAAGAATCAAGCATTATTATTCTATATATTTAAAGATACAAAGAAAAGGAATAAATATAGATGAAGTCTTAGATTTATTTGCAATTAGAATTATTACTGATAATAAACTTGATTGTTATAGAATACTTGGACTTATGCATACAAAGTATAGACCTTTAATATCTAGATTTAAAGATTATATTGCAATTCCTAAAGAAAATGGATATCAAACAATTCATACAACTGTATTCAATGATGCCAAGATATTTGAGATTCAAATAAGAACAAAAGATATGCATAAAGTAGCAGAATATGGAGTGGCTGCACATTGGAAATATAAAGATGGTAATAGTGATGCAAAAGAACCAAATTTAAATTGGCTTCATACTTTAGCAATGGACAATGAGAATATAGAAGAGTTTTATGATGATACAAAGCAAGAACTATTTAGTGAAGAGATTATAGTATATTCTCCATCTGGAGATATTTTTACTCTTCAAAGAGGTTCAACTGCCTATGATTTTGCTTATATGATTCATACTGATTTAGGAAATAAAGCAGTTGATGCATTTATAAACACAATAAATAAACCACTTTTAACAGAACTTAAAAGTGGAGATATTATATCTATAAATGCACAAAAAGAGACTATCCAAAGATGTTCTTGGTACGATATGGTAAAAACTACAAAAGCAAAAAAGAATATCAAGCATTTATGTATAAATAGACTTAAAAAAATAGATATTCTGTATGGAACAAATATTATTAATACAATCTTTTCTAGGTATAAAGAAAATATACTTAATAGTATAGAAGTTAAAAAAATACAAAATGTTTCAACAAATATAGATAGGCTAAAAAATGTCAAGAGATATATAGAAAGCCATATTCGAGATGAAAAAGGTATTCTTGCTAGAATTAAGGTTCAAAGTCTTAAATTTAAAGAATATAAGTTTGATAATATTGTTTTATATTCAAACTTTAATATCTCTTCTGTTACTTTGGATCATTGTTGTCATCCAAAGCTTGGAGATGATATTATTGCTTTTAAAGAAAATAAAGATGCAATAGTTCATCATAAAATGTGTGACAATGCATACTCACTTATGAAGCAAAATAAAAAAATGTTCTATTGTAAATGGAGCGAAGATAAATACTTTGTATATAAAATGGTAGTTAGTTTACCTAATACTAGAGGAGAACTTGCAAGATTACTTACACATATTTCTGCAAATGAGGCAATTGTTTTGTTTATAGAATATGGCAAAGATAGACATTCTCATGTACAGTATTGTACTATTGATTTTGAAATCAAAAATAATAGTACAGAAAGAGTTAAAAAAATTGTATCACAAAAAGCCAAAATAATTGAATTTTATTCTGGACAAGATGCATATAAATAAAGGAAATTTTATGGAAGAACAAATAAAACAAGCACTAGCTGAAATACAAAGAGGAAGTGCTGAGATAATTGGCGAAGAATCAATTGAAAAAAATATTAGAAAGTTTTATGCAACAGGTGAAAATTTTTATGTAAAAGCTGGTTTTGATCCAACTGCTCCTGATTTACATTTAGGTCATACTGTTCTTTTACAAAAACTTGCATCTTTTCAAAAAAATGGTGCAATAATTCAATTCCTTATTGGTAATTTTACAGCTGCTATTGGTGATCCTACTGGAAAAAGTGCTACAAGAAAAGTACTTACCCAAGAAGATATCGAAAAGAATATTCAATCATATACTACACAAGCATTTAAAATACTTGATGAAAGTAAAACTCAAATAGTTTATAATAAAGATTGGCTTGATGCATTAGGTGCATCGGGAATGTTAACATTAGCTTCCAACTTAACGGTTGCAAGAATGCTTGAAAGAGATGATTTTTCTAAAAGATATTCTTCAAATGCTCCAATTGCAGTTAGTGAGTTCATGTATCCTTTACTTCAAGGTTATGACTCTGTACATTTACAATCAGATGTTGAAATAGGTGGAACGGATCAAAAGTTTAATTTACTTATGGGAAGACAACTTCAAAAAGCATATGGCATTAAAAAACAACAAGCTGTTTTAATGATGCCAATTTTAGAAGGTTTAGATGGAGTTAATAAGATGTCTAAATCTCTTGGTAATTATATTGGAGTAACTGATGAGGCAAATGATATGTTTGGAAAAATATTATCTATATCAGATGAACTTATGTGGAGATATTATGAGTTATTATCTGAAAAAAGTTTAGAATCAATTAATCAACTAAAAATGGGTGTACAAGATAAATCATTACATCCAAAAGCAATAAAAGATATGCTTGCTATGGAAATTGTTGATAGGTTTCATGGTTTAGGTGAAGGTGGAAAAGCAAAAGAAGAATTTTCAAAAATATTTTCAAAAAAAGATATACCTACAGAGATGAAAGAGTTTGATTTATCTGTTGGTGCTGGTATATTGCAATCATTAGTTGATACTAATTTAGTAGCCTCAACTTCACAAGCAAGGAGAGATTTAAAAGCTGGTGCTGTTAAAATCGATCAAGTTAAAATTAGTGATGAAAAAATGGTCTTAGAAAAAGGTATATTTGTTTTACAAAAAGGTAAGAAAAATTTCGTTAGAATAAACGTAAAGTAAGGGATTATATATGAATGAATTAAAAATTGGTAAATATACTATTGAAAAACCCATTGTGCAAGGTGGAATGGGTGTAGGAATTAGCTGGGATAGATTAGCAGGAAATGTTAGTCTTGAAGGTGGACTGGGAGTTGTTTCTTCTGTTGGTACAGGTTATTACGCTAATAAACAATTTTCACAAAAAAATATAGCTAATAAACCTCATACTGAAACAAATTTTTATTGTAAAGATGCACTTCATGAGATTATTTCTAAAGCTAGAGATATTTGTGGAGATAAACCACTTGCTTGTAATGTTCTATATGCAAGTAATGATTATGGAAGAATTGTAACAGATGCTTGTGAAGCTGGAATTGATATGATAATCACTGGTGCAGGACTTCCTACAAATATGCCAGAATTTACAAAAGATCATCCAGATGTTGCGTTGATACCAATTGTATCTAGTGCAAGAGCTTTAAAACTTATTTGTAAAAAATGGAAAAGATATGGTAAATTACCTGATGCGGTTATTGTTGAAGGTCCATTAAGTGGCGGACATCAAGGTTTTTCTTATGAACAATGTTTTGAAGAACAATACCAACTAGAAAATATAGTTGAACCAGTTATAGAAGAAGCAAAAAAATGGTCTGATAATATGCCAATAATTGCTGCTGGTGGTGTTTGGGATAAAAATGATATTGAAAAATATTTAGATCTGGGATGTAGTGGAGTTCAAATGGGTACTAGATTTATTGGTACTTATGAATGTGATGCACATGCAGAGTTTAAGAAAATCATATTAGATGCTAAAGAAGAAGATATTAAGTTATTAAAATCTCCTGTTGGATTGCCAGCTCGTGGTGTTTTAACCAATTTACAAGATTCTATCCAAAAAGGTACTGCTCCTAAAGTTGCATGTATTTCAAACTGTGTTGCACCTTGTAATAGAGGGGTAGAGGCTAAAGCTGTTGGATATTGTATTGCTGATGCACTTAGTGATGCTTATCAAGGTAAAACTGAAACAGGATTGTTTTTTACAGGCTCAAATGGTTATAAAATCGATCAACTTTATTCAGTAAAAGAATTGATGAATAAATTAACAAACGGTGAATAATAGCTAATACAATGACTAGAAATTTTTTACTAATATTAATAACTATTATTTTAATAGGAACTATTAGTTTTATAAATGCATCTAGTCATAGCAGTAAGTTTTACTTTGCAAAAAAGAATTATGTAACTGCTGTACTTCATGATAATAGAAAAAAAGAGATAAAATACTTAAAAGATTTAGTTAAGTATGGAAATATTTTAAATAAAGATATTAGAAAATATAAAAAAGAATTATATAGATTAGATAAAAATATTGTATTTATAGAAAAAAAGAAATTAAAAAATATACAATTCAAAAAAAACTATAAAAAAAACAAAAAACAAACTTCAAAATTTAATATAAAATCAATAGATATAAAAAATAATAGTATTATAATAAACTTCACAAATAAAATCTCAATAAAAACTTTAAAATATTTTGAAACTCAAAAGAAAAATAAATTTTCTGATGTATTTGATATAGTAGGTAGGTTTAAAGATGCTTCTCCAATAAAGCTTAAAATGAGTGGAGTAGATAGAATAAAAATATCTCAATACAGATACAATACTTTAAGAATAAGTGTTATTAATAACTACAATCTTAAAACATTTTACATAATCAACAGAAAACAAATAATAATTAAAGTTTCAACTAAAAAGAAATATAAAAAGACAAAAGTAGTTAAAAAAATAAATTATAATAAAAAATCTAAACAGATTAAGATTTCTAAATTGAGCTCTTTTGAAAACTCAATGAAAACTATAGTAATAGATGCTGGGCATGGTGGAAAAGATAGTGGAGCAGTTGGACCAAGAAGACAGTATGAAAAGACTGTTGTTTTAGGTGTTGCAAAAAATCTTTATAGAAATTTGAAAAGTAAAGGTTTTAAAGTTTATCTTACACGGTCAAGAGATAAATATGTAAGTTTAAGATATAGAACAAGACTTGCTAATAAAAAGAATGCAGATATTTTTATATCAATACATGCAAATGCTGCAAGAAAAGCAAGAGCATCAAAAGCTAAAGGTATTGAAACATATTTCTTGTCTCCTGCACGTAGTAAAAGGGCAAAAAGAGTTGCAGCTTTAGAAAATAAAGGTGATATGAACTCTATGAGTTATAGCTCTAAAAATATATTATTAACCCTTTTAAATAGAAGTAAAATTACATCATCTCAAAAAATGGCAATAGATATACAAAGTCATATGTTGCATTCTTTAAAAAAATACTATGGTTCTAAGATTATTGATGGTGGAGTTAGAGAGGGTCCTTTTTGGGTTCTTGTAGGAGCACAAATGCCTTCAGTTCTTATAGAAGTTGGATATATTTCACATCCTAAAGAATCAAGAAGAATATATACTAAAAAATATCAAAAAAGGGTATCTACAGGCATTGCAAATGGGATAACATCTTATTTTGCAAAAAATAGATAACTTACTTTTAGAAACTATTTATTACTAATTGCAATATTAATATCAAAAAAAAATATTTTTAAGGTATACTTAAAGAAAAAGTGTATAAACTAAATTTGAAATATATTCTTTAGGAGGAATTATGAAAAATTTATTAAAACTATCTATCGCAGCAGTTGCTGTATGTGGTATTACGGCAAGTGCTGGTACTTTAGAAAATGTAAAAAGTGCTGGTGTTCTTAAGTGTGGTGTTTCTACTGGACTTCCTGGATTCGCAGAAGTTGGTGCAGATAAGCAATGGAAAGGTCTTGATGTTGATGTTTGTAAATCAGTAGCTGCAGCCGTTCTTGGTGATGCATCTAAAGTTAAGATTGTACCATTAACTGCAAAAGAAAGATTTACAGCACTTCAAAGTGGTGAAATTGATGTTCTTTCTAGAAATACTACATGGACACAAAGTAGAGATACATCTCTAGGTGTTAACTTTGCTGGTGTAAATTACTATGATGGTCAAGGTTTTTTAGTTTCTACTAAATTAGGTGTTAATTCAGCTAAGCAACTTGATGGAGCTTCTGTATGTATTACTGCAGGAACTACTACTGAACTTAACCTTGCAGATTACTTCTCTGCAAACAACATGACTTATAAGCCTATTACTTATGATACAGCAGCACAAGTTAGAAAAGGTTTTGAAGCAGGTAGATGTGATTTAATTACTTCTGATGCATCTCAATTATATGCTATAAGAACTCAATTAGCAGCTCCAAAGACATATAAAGTTCTTCCTGAAATTATTTCAAAAGAGCCATTAGGACCACTAGTAAGACAAGGTGATGATGTATGGTTTAATATTGTTAAATGGTCATTAAATGCACTTAAAACTGCTGAAGAGTTTGGTATAACTTCTGCAAATGTTGACTATATGGCAGCAAATGCAAAAGTACCTGAAGTTAAAAGACTTTTAGGAACTGATGGATCACTTGGTAAAAACTTAAATCTTGATGCTAAATGGGCATATAGAATTATTAAATCTGTAGGTAACTACGGTGAATCATTTGAAAGAAATGTTGGTATGTCTTCACCTCTTGAAATTTCTAGAGGGCAAAATGCACTTTGGAAAGATGGTGGATTACAATACTCTCCTCCTTTTAGATAGGAATAGTAAACTTGAAGCTTAAGCTTCAAGTTTTTTTTGAATAATGAATAGTAAAAATTATTGTTTTTATTATTCATTTTTTATTATTAATAAATTAAATAACAATAAAGGTATTTTGTGTCAATTTTAAACAACAAACAATTTAGAGATATAATGTCTCAACTTATTGTAGTAGTTGGATTAGTTTCATTTTTGTGGTATATTACTTCAAATTTGTTATACAATATTGATCAGCGTGGTATTACAACAGGTTTTGACTTTTTTAGCCAAACAGCTGGTTTTAGTATAGCTGAATCTCCAATTGCATATAGTGAACAGTCAACTTATTTTAGAGCATTTCTTGTAGGTCTTGCAAATACTCTTATGGTATCTTTTGTAGGAATTTTCTTTGCTACACTTATTGGTATAGTAGTAGGAATTTCTAGACTTTCAAAGAATTTTCTTATTTCAAAACTTGCCCTTTCTTATGTAGAATTATTTAGAAATATTCCTATATTACTTCAAATACTATTTTGGTACAATGTTGTTCTATCAGCACTTCCTAGTCCTAGACAAAGTATAGAAGTTACTGCAACTATGTTCTTAAACAATAGAGGATTTAATGTTCCTAAACCTATTCTTGAAGATGGTTTTGGTGTAGTTATTATGTCAATATTTATTTCAAGTGCTTTAGTAGTTTATTTATTTAAGTGGGCAAATAAAAAGTTTGAACAAACAGGACAAAATACACTTGTATTACCATGGGCAATGTTAATTCTTATTGGTTTTCCTTCTGTAATTTATCTTATAGCAGGCTCACCTATGAGTTTTGATGTACCTATGTTAAAAGGATTTAATTATCAAGGTGGTATGAACTATTCTCCTGAATTTATAGCTTTAACATTTGCACTTAGTATTTATACCGCAACTTATATAGCTGAAGCAGTAAGAAGTGGTATTGAAGCAGTTCCTAAAGGTCAAAAAGAAGCAGCTGCTTCACTTGGTCTTACTCCATACCAGTCTTTAAAGTCTGTTATTTTACCTCAAGCAGTTAGAATAGCAATTCCACCTATTATCAATCAATATCTAAACTTGATAAAAAACTCATCACTTGCAACGGCAATTGGATATCCGGAGTTAGTTACAATCTTCTCTGGTACAGTTTTAAATCAAACAGGTCAAGCAATTGAAGTTATTTTAATAACAATGGCAGTATATTTATTTATAAGTTTAACAATCTCAGCATTACTAAACCTTGTAAATAAAAAAATGGAAATCAAGGAGAGATAATGGCAATATATGAACAAAAAAATGCAAGACCAGCTCCTTCAAGTACAAAAGGTATAGTTCACTGGATATTTAGAAATCTATTATCTACACCACTTGATGTAGCGATGACATTTACAGTTTTGGCATTTTTGTTTTGGGTGATACCCCCTTTTATAAATTGGTCAATAATTGAAGCAAATTTTATAGGAACTACAAGAGCAGATTGTACTGGTAATGGTGCATGTTGGGTATTTATATCTCAGAAGATAAATATGTTTATTTATGGTTTTTATCCAGAAGAAGAGATATATAGAGTAAATATTGTATTTGCATTATTCTTTGTATTTATTGTACTGTTTAAATACTTTGGAAATTCATTTATAACAAAGATTCTTATTTTTTCTGCTTATCCAGTTATTTCATTTATGCTTATAAGTGGTGGTTCTTTTGGACTGCCAGTTATTGATACAAATAATTGGGGTGGGTTAATGCTTACTTTAGTTGTTGCAGCTACTGGAATTGTTGTTGCATTTCCTATTGGAATTGTTTTAGCATTTGGTAGACAATCTAAACTTCCTGTTATTAGAAATGTAAGTATTGTTTATATTGAATTTATAAGAGGTGTTCCTTTAATTACATTGTTATTTATGGGTTCTGTTATTTTACCTTTATTTTTTAGAGAAGGTATTGACTTTGATAAATTATTAAGAGCATTGATTGTTATCACATTATTCCAAGCAGCTTATATAGCTGAAGTTATAAGAGGTGGATTACAAGCTATTCCTAAAGGACAATATGAAGCAGCTGATTCTCTTGGTTTATCATATTGGCAGAAAATGCTTCTTGTAATATTACCTCAAGCATTAAAAGTGTCTATTCCAAACTTAGTTGGAGCATCAATTGCATTGTTTAAAGATACTACACTTGTATTAATCATTGGATTATTTGATTTACTTGCAATGGTTCATCTTACAGGTAGTGATTCAAACTGGCTAGGATATGACACTGAAGGTTATGTATTTATTACATTTATATATTGGTTCTTCTGTTTTGCTTTATCAAAATATTCAAAAGTAATAGAAGCAAAATATAATACAGATCATAGATAAAAAATAGCAAGATATAAAAGGAAATTTAATGAGCGATAATATAATAGAAATTAAAGATTTAAATAAATGGTACGGAGATTTTCACGTACTAAAAGATATAAACTTAAGTGTAAAAAAAGGCGAGATTATTGTAATCTGTGGACCAAGTGGGTCTGGTAAATCAACAGTAACTAGATGTATGAATTATCTTGAAACATTTCAAGAAGGTACAATTGTAGTTAATGGAACTGAACTAGAAGATGATGTTAAAAAAATAAGAGATGTAAGATCAAATGTTGCAATGGTATTTCAACATTTTGAATTATTTCCACATCTTTCAATTGTTGATAATCTTATTTTATCTCCTATGCATGTGCATAAGATACCAAAAAAAGAAGCAACTGAAACTGCAATGAAATATCTTGAAAGAGTAAATATTGCAGATCAAGCTGATAAATACCCAAATCAACTAAGTGGTGGACAAAAACAAAGAGTTGCAATAGCAAGAGCATTATGTGCAAACCCTACAATTATGCTATTTGATGAGCCAACTTCAGCGTTAGATCCTGAGATGATTAATGAAGTTCTTGATGTAATGGTAGATCTTGCAAAAGAAGAGAAGACTATGATATGTGTTACTCATGAGATGGGATTTGCTAAGAGAGTTGCTGATAGAGTTATTTTTATGGCTGATGGGCAGATTATTGAGGAGAATACACCGGATGAATTCTTCGACAACCCCCAAACAGACAGACTAAAAGAATTCCTATCTCAAATCATCCACTAAAAAAGGATATATAAGCACTAGTAGCCAAACTAAAATAACGCTTTACCAATGTAAAGTTTTTATTTTAGTTTGACTACTAGCACTCATCTATCCTTTTTTGAGATTGCTTACCTATTTACTTTTCTTTATACTCACTCTGTAAGCTCTAATTTGCTAAAATACTCTACTTAAAAACTCACAATCAAAAGGTTTATTATATGAGCAAGAGCAAAGATTTCTTACGTACAATTGTTGAAAATGACATACAATCATCTAAATATAAAGAAATAACAACACGATTTCCACCTGAACCAAACGGCTTTCCACATATTGGACATGCCAAATCTATTGTTTTAAATTTTGGTATTGCTAAAGACTATGATGGACATTGTAATCTTCGTATGGATGATACAAATCCTACTAAAGAAGATACTAAATATGTGGATGCTTTAAAAGATGCTGTTGAGTGGCTTGGGTTTGATTATGGTAAGGAAGTATATTTCACTTCTGATTACTTTGATAAGATACATAACTATGCAATACAACTTATTAAAATGGGTAAGGCATATGTTGATAGTGTAGATGAAGAAGAGATGCGAGAGCTTAGAGGTACAGTAACTACTTCTGGTCAAAGAAGTAAATTTGCATCTAGAACTATTGAAGAAAACCTAGAACTTTTTGAAAAGATGAAAAATGGTGAGTTTAAAGATGGAGAGCATGTATTAAGAGCTAGTATTGATATGGGTGCTTCTAATATGAAAATGAGAGATCCTCTTTTATATCGTATTAGACATGCTTTTCATTTTAGAACACAAGATAAGTGGTGTATTTATCCTATGTATGATTTTGCTCATTGTTTATCTGATTATATTGAAGGCGTTTCGCACTCAATTTGTACTTTAGAATTTGAAAATAATCGTGATATTTATAATTGGGTTTTAAATACTTTAGAACTTAAAGCTCCTAGACCCTATCAGTATGAGTTTGCTAGACTTGGAATAAACTATACAGTTATGAGCAAAAGAAAACTTTTAGAGCTTGTAGAAAATAAAGTTGTTGATGGTTGGGATGACCCTAGACTTCCAACAATTGCAGGATATAAAAGAAGAGGATATACAAAAGAGTCTATCTTAAACTTTTGTGAGCAAATTGGAGTTGCAAAAGCAAATTCTATAGTAGATGTTTCGCAACTTGAATTTTGCATAAGAGATGATTTAAATAAAAAAGTGCCTAGAGTTTTGTGTGTACTTGAGCCACTTAAAGTGACTATTGAAAACTATGAAGGTATTGAAAATATTGATTCTCCATATTATCCACACGATGTTCCAAAAGATGGTACAAGAGAGATTCCTTTTTCAAATGAGATTTATATAGATAAAAATGATTTTAATGAAAACCCTCCAAAAGGATACTTTAGATTAACTCCCACTCAACCAGTAAGACTAAGACATGGATATATTATAACTTGTACAGATATTATTAAAAATGATAGTGGAGAAATAATTGAACTAAAAGCTAAGTATCATAGTGATTCTAAAAGTGGAAGTGATACAAGTGGTATAAAAGTAAAAAGTGCAATTCAATGGGTAAGTGCCTCTACAGCTAAAGAAGTTGAAGTGCGAGTATATGACAGATTGTTTAAAGATGAGGCGCCTGAAGGCTTAGAAGATATCAATAAAACATCTTTAAAAGTTATAAAAAATGCTTTAATTGAACCAGCTGTTATCTCACAAAAACCCGATGAGAGATTTCAGTTTGAAAGAGAGGGGTATTTTTATTGTGATCCTATAGATTATACTGATGCAAAGCCTGTATTTAACAAAATTGTTGGTCTTAAAGATTCTTGGAGTAAAAAGACAAACGAGTCTAAGCCTAAAGAACAATCTTTAGAAAAAGCAAATAAAGTACAAGTAAAAGGTGATGTTGAGCCTATGACGGGTGTACAAAATAAGCTTTTTACTAAGTATACAGAAGAGCTAAAACTAAATAGTGAAGTAGCAAATATAATTGCAAGAGATGAGTATCTTTCATTATTCTATGCTGAGAGTTTATTAGTACTTAATAGTCCTGTAGGATTAGCTAATATTATTGCAAATGATGTTGCAAGAGTTATAAAAGAAAATCAATCAACGAAGTTAAAGTTTACAGCAACACAAATTGCAGAACTTATAAAAATGATAGATAAAGAGATAATATCAAGTAAAATAGCTAAGCAAGTATTTGATAGTATGGTAAAAGATGGAGCAAACCCTTCACAAATAGTTGAAGATAAGGGACTAGTTCAAATAAGCGATCCATCTAAAATAGAACCAATCATAGATGAGATAATAGCAAAAAATCAAGACAATGTAGAAAAATTTAAATCTGGAAATACTAAGCTTTTAGGATTTTTTGTAGGTCAAGTATTAAAACAAACTGGCGGTAAAGCAAATCCAAAAGTAGTAAATGAATTGGTTGCTAAAAAGTTAAAGTAAAACTACTTTAACTTAATCTTTGTAATTTCACAACTTGTACCAAGTCGCATAGGTGGTCCCCAATATCCTGTACCTTTGTGTATATATATTTGTGTTTTATTATTGTGTCCATATAGTCCAGCAATATAAGGCTGTACTAAACTAACTAAGAATTTAAATGGATATATTTGTCCACCATGAGTATGTCCACTTAAAACTAAGTCTATATTGTTTTGTTTTTGTTCATCAAGTTCGTATATAA
>DQSS01000392.1 GCA_015663165.1 Arcobacter sp.
ATAAAAGAGAGTTCATACTACAAACTTTTTAAACAAATTGATAGTGGTTCAAAGGTTTATGTTGAAGGTGCAATAACAGGAAAAACGGCACCTATCGCAACGGTAGATTCAAACTTTTCAAAAACTGTTGAAGATATAAATAATACCTTCGATACGAGCAAAGTTAAAGCATTTGAAACAAATAGTACTCTAAAAACTTTAGCACTTATTTCCGAACAGGCTGATTTGGATTTAAAAGAGGATGGAACTAAAAACTCATTTGAAGATTTAAAAATAGGCTTTGATGATCATAACGACACTGAAAAAGGTGCTATCTTACAAGTTTATGATGTTGTGAACTTTGCAGGTGCCGCAGTTTACTACTATAATGATGATGAATACAATACAACAAAAAAGACAGGTCAAACAAATACTGATTTATCTTCAATAACACTAGATCTAAAACATCAAACATTTTGGACAAAAGATTTTGCTACAGATAGTGGCATAATACAAAAGATGGCAAAACTTAGCGGTAAAAAGATTGAAAAGATTTTTAGTGCTTCAAATACAGAAAATGGTACAAGATGGCTCTCACTTGATGCAACAAAACCATTAAATGAGTGGTTTAGATACAATGATCAAGATCTTATGTGGACAGAAAAAGAGAGAGGTTACTGGGTATATTTAACACCTTATACTCCAGCAACCATTACTCATACCCTAGATGGAGTATCAGGCACAAAAGTTACAACCCATTTTAATAACAATATATCTGCTAGCGGAACATCAATAACAGATAACTACATAAGAAAAGATATCTCCATCTCAACAGCAGGTGCTGGAGTTTTAGAATATACTTATGCTTCAATTGATGGTAAAACATATCCATTTATAAATAATTCCAACACTAAGATAGTTAGAATAGATAGCTATGAAATGGGCTTGGAACAAAATCCTGTAGATATCTCAATATCTCTTCATACTTATGATGGACTTGGTAGTGAACTACATACTCCAAATATTGCAACTGTTAGCATAGTTCAACCATCTGCTCCAAGCCTATCATGGGATGCAACAACAGGAGATCTTACAATTTCAAATACAGATTTTACAAAATGGGAAATACATGAAAATAATATTTCAGACATAGCTCCAGAAGATAGCCTAAAAGCAACTGTAACAGGCTCATCATATAAACTATCTGATCTAGAATTAGATGGCGACTGGAGTAAAATAACAGATACCAAACCATACTTTGATCTAAAAGTTGTAACAGTAGGTTTAAATGATTTTTATTCAGATATTCAAGCATTTAGTTATTCTCCAGTTCATGAAAATACACATGTACTTACTACAAATAGTACAACATATGATGAACTTCCAGGTACTTATATTGCAAATGAAACTGCATTAACAAGAGATAGTGGAGTTGGATTAAAAAGCCTAACCAACAATACTATAACATTGGCATACCATCCACAAAAGAAAGATGGAGTTTATCTAAAATTGGGTGAAACTATTCCAAATGTAATTGTAGTAGATTACAACTCTACTAGACTTGCAACCATTAAATTTGTAGATGAATATATTGGTAAAAAATTCTATCTTTACGATGGTGCTTCAAAAACTCTACTCTATGGAACATTTACTACTGGTCATGATAGCAGCGATAATGCTTATACTTTAACAGCAGTACCTAACTATAGTCATGAAGGACAGATAATCATAAAACCTTAATAGTTTTGCTTCCAAAGCATAAAGCTTTGGAGCAAAATTTTCTACTTACAATGCTTAAATAAAATATCATCTAATTTAAATTTAACTATTCCATACGACGATACACCTACTAATAGATTAACTTTACCATTTTCTACATAATGATCAACACTTTCTACTTTTGCTAGCTCATAAGGCCTATCTTTTGGTGCAAAATACTCAACACCACAAAGCATAGGTTCAAAACTACTATTTAATTTTAAAACTTTTAACCCTTTGTAGCCATCTGTAAGAAATATGTAATCTTCATACATATCAACTTTTTGAAAATAATCCTTCTGTGAGCCTTCACTTTTATATGAACCAATAAAAGATAAACTATTATCACCTTGTACATCATATATTTGAATACCTTGATCTGTTGTAACAATAAGCTCATTATCGTTATTGAAAAGTTTTAAATTATATGCTTCAGCACTATTTTGTAATGTTATATCTAATTTTGAACTTGATATGATATTTGGATCTAAAATATCTGTACTATAGCCAGTTATGCCACCATCTTTATGAGTCACATAAAGATATGTCCCATCATCTCTAAAAGCTGCATCTACAGCATATCCACTATCTTCATTTATTAAAAAATCTCTTGTTTCATTAATATTATTTACAGTTTTATTTACATCAGTATTATTTTCACTTACAGTTATTACTGTTTTATTTGGATTACATCCATTAAAATTATCTTTTATATTTAAAAGATAATACCCTTTATCTTTTGTTGAAATTCCAAGCAATCTTTTATTTTCATTTACAGAGACATAACCATTAGAATTTACCACACTTATATCTGAAAAATTTTTAATACCTAGTGTATCATCATAATATTCAAAAATATTATCTATTTTATATATATCATATGGATTAGTTACATCAAAAATAGTTAAACCATTTTTTGAATTAGCTAAAAAGACACACTCTTTATTATTATATTTCTGCTTATAAAGATTGGTCCCAAAACTTTCTAACTCTACACTTGACACAAAGTAACTATTTGAAAAATTGTTTATTGGAAGTGCGGCAAACTCATCATGCCCAGCAGCAAGAAAAGCAACACTATTATCACTTGACGCAATAATATCAAAAACATCTAAATCACTGTTTTCACTATCATACCTTGGAGTATTTGTATCTAAATTTTTACCAAGAACTAATGCAGTATCAGGTTTATGTGTTGTATCTGCTCTTTGAGCCTTCTTTTCATCAAGCGTTAAAAGAGAATTGTATGCAGAGTAGTATTTTATCTTATTACTATCTTCAATTGAGGTTAAATATGTGTAAAAGAAGTTATTAACTTTATTTACTGATTCCTCAATATCTTGAATACTATTAAACATCTTTGCATTATCCACTACATAGTTATATGTTCCAAATAGAACTGTTGCATTATCTTGATTATTTTTTGCATCAAGACAAATATCTATATTAAATGCTTTTCTAACAATATCTTTAAAACCATTTGCTGTTATATTGTTATCAATGTAGTAAGGATTATAATAATATAGTGTAGTTAAATAATTAATATTTTGACAAAAACTTTTTAACTCATTTTTCATAAATACTGAACTTGGCTGTAAATCAGAAGCCGATTTAATACCATCATAATCTACATCAATGTATGTTTTATTAGTTGCTTTTGCAGTAATTGGATAAGCTATACTATTATCAAAACAGTAACCCGTATCTTTGTCAAACTTTGCTACTTGATTATTTGCATCTGTAACTAAAGCATCATTTACAGGAGCTAATGTAAATATATTAACGCAATTTGCTGTAATAGATGAGCTATCTCCACTTCCACTACCAACACTACATCCTGTTATTGCTAAAATAACCGGTAAAAAAATATATCTTCTCATCTTAAAGTCTCCTTGTAGTCAATTAATGTAATATTGATCAATTGTAACATAAACTTTAAAAATCTTTCGATATAATTTTTCCAATTTTTAAAGCCGAGGTTAGATATGAGAAAATTCAATGTTGCTGTTGTAGGTGCTACTGGTGCTGTTGGAGAAGAGATGCTTAGAGTCCTTGAAGAGGTCGATTTTCCTATTGCAGAACTTGTTCCTCTTGCAAGTGCAAGAAGTGCTGGTGGTACTGTAGAGTATAAAGGTGAAGAGGTAGTAGTCAAAGAGCTTACTGAGAGTATCTTTGAAGAAGAGGATGTAGAGATAGCACTCTTTAGTGCGGGTGGTTCAATCTCTGCTAAATATGCACCTTTTGCTGTGAGAGCCGGTGCTGTAGTCGTAGACAACACAAGCCATTTTAGAATGGATCCCGATGTTCCTCTTGTAGTACCAGAGGTAAATCCGCAAGATATAGCTCACTGGAGAGAAAAAGGGATCATTGCAAATCCAAACTGCTCAACCATTCAAATGGTTCAGGCACTTAAACCATTGCATGATGAGTATGGAATAGAGCGTATAGATGTCAGTACATATCAAGCTACATCAGGTGCAGGAAAAAGTGCAATGGAAGAGCTTGTTAACCAGATGCAAGCATTTTTTGCTTTTAAACTTGAAGATAGTCCAAAAGAGCGTTTCCCTCA
>DQSS01000083.1 GCA_015663165.1 Arcobacter sp.
GATACATATTATGTGATTATGCCGACAATTCAATTTAATCATAAAGTTGATTATATTACTAATGCACTTGGTCAAAAAGGTAAAGATATAGGTATCGGCTTTGAATACAATTCGCTTAACAATACTCAGTGGTTTACTAAAGAAGAATTTTTAGGAATGGTTGAAAAATCTTAATATGAACTTCATTCCTTATGGTAAACAACTTATTAAACAAGATGATATAGATGCAGTTATTCAAACACTAAAATCAGATTATCTCACGACAGGACCAAAGGTTAAAGAGTTTGAAGATGCTCTTAGTACTTATTGTGGTGCAAAATACACAATAGCAGTTTCAAATGGAACAGCTGCTCTTCATTTAGCTTCATTGGTTCTTCTCAGCAAAGACGACAGAGTCTTAACAACTCCGAACTCTTTTTTAGCTACTGCAAATTCTATTCTTTATGTTGGTGCAAAACCTATTTTTGTTGATATTGCAAAAGATGGAAATATTGATCTTGAATTGTGTGAAAAAGAGCTTCAAAAAGATTCAACAATTAAAGCAATATATACTGTTGCATTTAGTGGGAATATGATAGATCAACAAAAACTAAAATATCTAAAAGATACCTATAAAATCACTATTTTAGAAGATTATGCACATGCTATTGGTGCAAAAGATGGTGCTATAAAAGCAGCATCTTGCACTAATTCTGATATATCAATACTCTCATTTCATCCTGTCAAACATATGACTACAGGTGAAGGTGGAGCTATCACAACTAACTCAAAAGAGATCTATGAAAAACTTTTAATTCTAAGAGGTCATGGTATGGTTAAAACTCCACAGATGAAACCTTGGGAGTATGAGATGAGAGAGTTAGGATTTAACTATAGAATCACAGATATTCAATGTGCCTTAGGAGTTTCACAGCTCAAAAAACTTCCAGACTTTATAGAGAGAAGATTTGAAATAGCTAAAAGGTATGATAAAGCTTTCCAAAATACAATAGTAAAACCACTTTATACTTTTGATGGTAAATCATCTTACCATCTTTATGTCGTTCAAGTTGATTTTTCAAAGTTGCCTATTTCTAAAGTTGATTTATTTCAAGCTTTAAGAGAAAAAAATATAGGTATCCAACTTCATTATATGCCTATTAACAAACAACCATATTACAAAAGTTTAGGTTATGGAGGGGAACATACTCCAAATATGGACAAATATTATGAACAGTGTTTTTCTCTTCCTATGTATCCCTTGCTTAGTGATGAAGAACAAGAGTATGTTATAAAAATTCTTTTTGAGGAATTAATGTGAAATATATAAAATTTAATGGTAATGAAATATCAAAATTATCCCTAGGTACGGTTCAATTTGGATTAAATTATGGTATTGCTAATACTAATGGACAACCAAACCAAGAAGATGTCAATCAAATAATAGAATATGTACATAAAGAGGGTATAAACTCTTTTGATACTGCACAAGCATATGGTAATTCTGAAGAAATATTAGGTAATGCATTATTGAATATAAGCGATTCTTTAGTTATATCAAAATTAAAGTCTGATTTATTTGAAAATAATTTAAAGGAAAATGTAAAAATTTCATTAGAGAAGTTAAAGATTAATTCTCTTTTTAGTTTATTACTACATGATTCTAAATTGTTATATGAATGGAATGATAAACATAAACAAAATATGTCAGAATTAATTGATGACAAGTTAATTAAGTATTTTGGTGTATCGGTGTATAGTTCAGAAGATTTTGATTTGGCAATTGAAAACGATGATATATCTATTATTCAAGTTCCATTTAATATATTTGATCAAAGAGCTATTAAACTAAATTGGTTTAAAAAAGCTAGAGAGAAAAATAAATTAATCTTTATACGAAGTGTTTTCTTGCAAGGCTTATTATTAATGAATAAAAATGAAATTCCTCAAAATTTAGAACATTCAAAAAAATATATAGAAAAATTTGAAGACTTGTGCGAAGAATTACATTTAAGTAAAAATGAGTTGGCTTTAAGTTTCGTTGACTCTGTAGCAAAAGATTCATTGCTACTATTTGGCTGTGATAATATAGAACAAGCCAAAGAAAATATATATAATTATAATGCATTAAAGCATTTAGACGACTCAATTTTATTACGAATTAAAAACGAGTTTAGTGAAGCACCTGAACATATTTACAATCCAACAAAGTGGTAACATGAAAAATATTTTTTCAATTAAAGATAAAGTGATATTAATAACTGGGGCTACAGGTTATTTAGGGAGTAAAATGGTTGAACACTTATCATTAGCTGATGCAACTGTAATTGTATTATCAACAAGTATTACTAAATCACTAAAATTATGTGAAAACTTAAGTATACCACTAAAACAAGCATTTGACATAGATGTGTCAAATAAAGAGTCTATTAAAAATACCTTTAAAACTATTTTTGATAAGTTTGGGAAAATTGATATTTTAGTTAATAATGCATACTATGGAGTTACAAAAAGATTCGATTGTTATTCTAAAGATGATTGGCAAAAAACTTTAGAAGGTACGGTAGTATCTATAGATATGACAACTCAAGCAGTAGTTCCATATATGAAAATGAATACCCAAAGTAAAATTATAAATATCTCTTCAATGTATGGTATAGTTTCACCAAATCCAGATGTATATTCTAATGAAGACATGATAAACCCATTAAGTTACGGAGTGGGTAAGGCTGGAGTTATTCAGTACTCAAAATATGCAGCAATGAAGTTAGCAAAATATAATATAAATGTAAATACTGTAAGCTATGGACCTTTTCCAAATGTTAATTTAGTTAAAGATAGTCAGTTTCTCAATAAGTTAGCGGATAAAACTTTTGTAAAACGTATTGGTAAACCTGAAGAAGTGACTTCTGTTATATACTTTTTATCTTTAGATGAAAGTAGCTATGTAACAGGACAAAACATAGTTGTAGATGGAGGATGGACAAGTTGGTAGATTACTTATGTATTATTCAGGCAAGACTTAACTCATCTAGACTACCTGCAAAAATAATGTTAGACTTAGCTGGTAAAACATTGATTGAACGAGTATATGAAACAGTTTCTGAGTCAAAAAAGATAGATAAAATTATTGTTGCAACATCGGATGAGGGTACAGACGACATTACGGCAAAAAAATTAGATTTATTGTTAATAGATTACTATAGAGGTGATTTAAATAATGTGTTAAAACGATTTTTAGATGCATCAAAGAAATATAATCCAAAAAATATTATAAGAATTACAGCAGATAATCCTCTTATGGATTCTGGAGTTATAGATGAATTAATTTCTCATTATGAGCAAGAAGAAGGCGAATATAGTACATTTGAGAATGCTGTTTATGGATTAAGTGCAGAGGTATTTTCTTATAAGTCTCTGATACAAGCGAATGAAAATGCACGTAATAATTATGATAAAGAACATGTAACTCCTTATATTCAAGACAAATTAAAAGTCAAAAATATAGATATTAAAGAAAAGTATAAACAGCCAAACTTAAGTGTTACCATTGACACCTTGGAAGATTATATTAAAATGGCAAAGTTCTATTTATATTGTCAAACAAATAATATTAAATCAAATATTGACAATTATATAAAGTGGGGAAAGAATGCATAGTGTATTGTCTCGCACCGATTCTCATATGAGTAGCAGTCAAGATTTAGAAGAAGCTTACCAAGATGCAGGACAATTTTATTTTACAAATAGAATAAGAAAAAGGAAATCTAATAATAAAGTGGTTTTTAGTAATATAAGCATCCCAATCATTCTCCCACGATATTTAGTTCAAGATATTGATACTTTTGAAGATTGGCAAAGAGTAGAAAAGCTTTATGAGTTACTCAATAAAAATATTTATGATAAATGGAATAGTCTTAAACAAACACTTGAAAAAAGAAAACAGTTACAATTTAATGAACGAGAAATACTTTTTATATCGATGGGACAAAATATGGATTTTGAGCAGTATGGAAAAGGAGAGGATTTCTTACGACCTGTTGTAGTTGTAAAAAAATTCAATAAACACCTTTTCTTAGGAATCCCATTAAGCAGTAAAATTAAAGATAGTTTTTTCTTTCATATCATTCATTTTAAAGAGCGTGAAAATTCAGCACTTTTATTACAATCAAAAACATTTGACTCAAAAAGGATTAAATATGGATTGGCAAAACTAAGCGAAAATGAGTTTAATAAATTAGTAGAAAAACTTTGTGAAGTAGTAACCCCTACTCCAAATGGAAAGGGGAGTGCCTAATGGCGAATTTCAAAGGGAATTATAGCAAAAAAAATGCCACTATGTCAACTGTTATGTTTAGAGCAGACTCTTCATCAATCATGGGTACAGGTCACATCATGAGAGACTTAGTATTAGCAGAGCAATATAGTGATGCTAAGATTGTTTTTGCGACACAAGAGCTTGCTGGTAATATAAACCATAAAATAAAAGAGGCTGGTTATAATTTAGAAATACTAAAGTCAAATGATTTTCAAGAGCTTGATCATCTTGTAAAAAAACTTAAAATAAATGTGATGGTAATAGATCATTATGAAATTGACTATGAATTTGAGAAGCGACTAAAACTTGAAAACCAAAAGTTAAAAATCTTAAGTTTTGATGGTTCTTATAAAAAACATTACTGTGATATACTTCTTAATCATAATATTTATGCAGAAGCAAAAAGATATAAAGACTTGGTTCCAAAAGAGTGTGAGCTTAGATGTGGAAGTGAATATACACTGCTTCGAGATGAGTTTTACAAAGAAAAAGAAAGAGAAAGAGAAAAAAAATATGATATTTTAGTAGTTATAGGTGGTGCTGATACGCTAAATTTGAATATTAAAATTTTAGCACTTCTCCCTAATACTTTGAAAGTTGTAGTCGTAACAACTACTGCTAATAAATATTTATCTGAATTACAAGATTATGTTTCCGAAACAAAAATTATTTTACATATAAATTCTAGCAAAATAGCAAAATTAATGAATGAAAGTAAATTTGCTATTATAACACCAAGTGTTACAGCGAATGAAGCTTATTTTATGGAGTTGGATTTCATAGCAATTAAAACTGCTAAAAATCAAGAAGAAATGTATCAATTTTTAAAAAGTAAAGGTTATTTAGTATTGGAAAAATTTGAAAAAGAGAAGTTTGAAGTAGCATTAAAGAAGAGTAATATAAAATGAAATTAGCTTTAATGCAACCAACATTTAATCCATGGATTGGTTATTTTGACCTAATAGATTATGTGGATGAATTCGTATTTTTTGATACAGTTCAGCTAAATCAACAAAGTTGGCAAACAAGAAACAAATTAAAAATTCAATCAAAAGAGTTGTTGTTTTCTATTCCAATTTTAAAAGATAAATCAACAAAAGAACTACTTATAAAAGATGCTAAAATAAATTTTAATAAATTTGATTTTAGAAAAAAAATTTCTAGAACACTTGAACAAAACTATAAAAAAGCTCCATATTTTAATGATGTGAATAGTTTTATTCAAGAATTAATCTTATTTAATACGCAATATTTAAGTGGATATAATATAAATATAATTAGTGAAATAGTAAAAAAATTAGAATTTAAAACAAAAATCATAACTCTATCTAAAACTGATTATCATTCAAAATTTGCTAAAGAAGATTTAGTTTTAGATATTTGTAAGCATTTTAATACAACAAATTATATTTCACCATTGGGTTCAAAAGATTATTTAGATAAAGCAATAGATAAATTTAATAATTCTAATATAGATATTTCTTATCAGTATTATCAACATCCAATCTATCAACAAATAGGGGATGAATTTCTCCCGTATATTGGAATTTTTGATCTTTTATACAATGAAGGGTTTAAAAATAGTGCTAAAATTATAAGAAGTGGTAGAAAATATGAAAAGGTGGAATTAAATGAAAATAGGTAAGTTTGAATTAGAAAAAGATGGTGTTTATATAATTGCTGAAATGAGTGCAAACCACAATGGAAGTTTGCAAAATGCACTTGATACCATTAAAGCAGCAAAAGAGATAGGGGCGAATTGTATTAAATTACAAACATATACTGCTGATACATTGACACTAGATTGTAAAAAAGATGATTTTATGATAGGTGGTGGTACATTGTGGGATGGTAAAAATCTTTATGAGCTATATAAAGAGGCATATACTCCATGGGAATGGCATAAAGAGTTGTTTGATTATGCTCGTGAGATAGATATAGATATATTTTCTTCTCCATTTGATAAAACTGCTGTTGATTTTTTAGAAGAGTTAAATCCGTCTGCTTACAAAATAGCATCATTTGAGATAACAGACTATGAGTTAATAAGATATACAGCATCAAAAATGAGACCGATAATAATCTCAACTGGAATAGCGACAATAGATGAGATACAAGATGTTGTAAATATATGTAGAGATGTCGGAAATGAAGATATAATTCTTTTAAAATGTACATCTGCTTATCCTGCTGCTTTAGAGGATGCTAATTTATTAACTATACCTAATCTTGCTGAAACATTTGGTGTTGTAAGTGGTTTTTCAGATCATACTTTAGGAGTAATAGCTCCTGTAGTAGCAACAACACTTGGAGCAAAAGTAATAGAAAAACATTTCATACTTGATAAATCTATTGGTGGTGCTGATGCTGATTTTTCTATGGATAAAAAAGAGTTTTCTGATATGATAAAAGCTATAAGAGACACTGAAAAGTTATTAGGTATAGTTGATTATAGTATGACAGAAAAGAAGAAAAAAAGTAGACAGTTTTCACGAAGTTTATATGTTGCAAAAGATCTAAAAAAAGGTGAAATATTTACAGAAGAAAATATACGAAGTGTGAGACCTGGGTACGGGATGCATCCTAAGTATTTGAAAGATGTTTTGGGGAGTGCAAGTGAGAGGGATTTTGAGTTTGGGGATAGATTTGAGTAATAGTCTTAACCCTAAAAATGCCTTAGTAATTGTAGAATCCCCTTTACAATTACTATGTGCGTTTGAAGCAGTTAATTACTTTAATGTATATTCTGATTTTTATATTAGATTAAGTGATAATGAAGTGAATAATTTACAAATGAAAAATATTGTTCAAGATTTAAATATAAACAATGTGAAATATTTATTATTGTCATCAAAAAAAGATTTTAGAACAGTATTAAATATATTTAAACACTTAATTATGTTAAAATTAAAAAAATTTGATTATTATATTTTAGGAGACTATCTTTCAGGTTTTATAAAACAGTTTATAAAAATTAGTTCAAAAGAAAAAGTAATACTCTTAGATGATGGAGTAGCAACATTTAAAATTCAAAGAGAGCTGCACAAGAAACTACTTCCTATTACACTGTATACAATGTTTAATATTGAAAAATTTGAGAATCAACAAATCTATATTAATAAATTTGATACATTAAAAAATAAATATAGTATGATAAGTAAAAGTGATGATATATTCATAGGAGGAAAACTAGTAGATTTAAATATTCTCTCTATGAATAGTTATATTGAAGTCATTAAACTTGCTGTTACCAATAGTAATGGTAACAAAATTTTATATTTTCCACATAGAGGAACTTCAGAAGAAGTTATAAATGAAATAGCAACTGTAGAAAATATAGAAATTTTGTATCCTGATACTACAATTGAATTATATCTTTTAAAAAAAGGGATAAAGCCAAGAAATATTTATTCGATTTTATCTACAGCTCTTTTTTCCTTATCAATACTTTATAACGATATAAATGTAATTGCATATAAGCCTACTTTTAATAAAAATGAAAGAGAAAAAGATATAGATAAACTTTATATACAATTGAAGAATTCTAAAAAAATAGAAGTTGTAGATTATAATACCCCAAGAATTAAGACAAAAAAGAAAGGGGTATTATAATGTCAAGAAAAAGAACGAGATATGATAACAAGTTCAAAGTAAAACTTGTATTAGAAGTTTTAAA
>DQSS01000089.1 GCA_015663165.1 Arcobacter sp.
ATACTAAATACTGAACATAAAAAGAATGTTCTATTTTGTAAAGTACATTGGTTGGAAATATTCTTTATTAAATTTTTTCCGTATATATTTTCCCTTTTCCTAATGTATAGATTTCCCCAAGGTAAACTTGAAATTTCTATTTCTATTTTGTCTATTCTCAGCATATATTTTTTTAAAATAATATCTAAGTATTTTAGTGCATTTTTTATTAAATTCACTGCTACCCTACTTATTCTTTTGGTTGTTACTATTGTTTTAAAAGTTGATGGTAGTTTCAGATATGTAAACTTTTTTATTATATCTATGGTTTCTAATTTTATTCTAATTTTATTTATTGAAGAATATCTAAAACATGGTTTAAATAATTATTATAAGCTTCTCAATATAAGCAAAAAGGGAAACATAAAAATTACCCATAGAAAAGAACTAAAAGGGGTAAAGCTCCCTTTTACTAAGAAATATTTATTTAAACAAAAATTCGGATTTAATAGTAGTATAAAATATAATTTAGATGGATTTTATTTCAAAATTATAGAAGAGGGATTAGAGGATGTATAAGTTTATTATTGTATTCATTGTAACGCTTGTAACAGCACTTCACTCAGCACAAGTTGAAACAAATGTTACATACACAGAAGATGTGCAAAATGTGTATGGGGCAGGGGACTTAACAATGGAGTGTCCTATTGTAAAGGATGGATATATCACGAGGATTCATGAAGTATCCTATATTAGTGGGAAAACTATTTGCAAGGTATATGAAATAAATTCAGAAACTAACATTCCTAATGATGTTCAGGTAGAACAAAATCCAATTGTTACAAACTATAATCCTTCGGCAAAAGAACATTATAGAAATTTAGAACGTAGTGAGCTTGAAGGTATAGTAAATTCACAAAAAATAAAATATGAGGGAATAAATGCTTCTATAAATAGTGGTGAATTTATAAATATATATGAACAAAAGTATTTTATAGATTATATCAACACTCCTGGTGAGTATTTAACAGGGTCAAAATATCTATTGAGTGGAACGATGATGAATTCAGATATTATTGATTTTAGTGCATCCATAACTGACAATTCAATCATCTTAAAAAATGGTTACACAATATACCCCAATCATTATCAAGCAAGAGATGCTAGTATTTTTGAAAATTTATCAAATTGGTTGGGTGGTTTTTTAGATGCTGCTGGCATAGGAAGCGGAAATATAGATAGCAAAACAAATGAAATTCTTTCAGAGATACAAAGCATAAATGCACATGCAGAGAAATTGCTTGATACTATTGTTTTATTTATTGTACATTTTATGGCTAACTCTAACAGTATTTATACGGAGATTGTATTTATAATCTCACTATTGGCAGTTGCGGGATCAATACTATTTATAGTTGTTCCTAATTCTGTACGTATGGTATCTAATATCTTCAAGGAAAAGGATAATCAAGTCAGATATGAGGAGTTTAATGTAATAGAAAAAATGGTGTTTTCGGGGTTATTATTTATGGTATTTTTTGTTGGTTTTCAAAATATAAGAATAGATACAGATACTGAAATAGATCAAACAAATTTTCAAAGTTTCTCTGGAGGTTTATTATATCAAGGTGTAGAGTATGCAGATATATTAACTCAAAAACTTGTTTCTTCATATCTTAATTTTAAATTAAAAGATGCAGGTCTTATTTCAGGACTCAGAGAATTAGAATTAAAAAAAGAAGAGAAAGTGCTTATTAATATTATTAATGCCAATGGGGATTTTTATACAGAGAAATGTTTAGAGAACTATGATATTACTAAAATAAAGGAGCTTCACAATCTTAAGGGTACCGAAAATTTGAATATTATATTTCCCACTCCTGATAGCATACAAGCTACTGATAATGCTCTACTTAAAGATGATGTATTGGAGTCAATTAAGACGGATGAAGATGGAGAGATTACCAAAGAAATACCTACTTTCAATGCGTGTGCAACAGCTTATTATTCTATAGCAAAAGACCACAGAAGACTTAAAGATGTTCAGAATAAATTAGAAGATAGAGCTAATCTTTTAGGAGCAAGTGATATAACTAAACAAGTAAAGTTAATGGTAAACTTATCAGAGAGTCTCTTTAAGGCAACGGCAGATTATGGTTTTTTAGCAGCACCCATGGTGGGTGCATCGGAAATATTTTTAGATGCATCAGAGGTAATGACAACTAAAAATATAGCGGCAATAGAAGATAGAAATAGAGAAGTTAATTCTATATCAGAAGATGCAAAAAATGGAATGATAGATGACTTGGTAGAGTTTTCTACTGAAAATATGGCATACATGATGATACCGGGTGCATCATCTATTAGAGAGAGTATATATGGGTTTTACGAATTCTTTACCGAGAACGGTGGTGAGATATCCTCTTTTTTTAGTGGGTACATGAAGGTTTTTGATGGTTTAGAAAAAACAGCTAGTCTTGTAATGGCAATAATTATTACGAAATCTTTTGTGGACTATTTACCTATTTTGACTCTTACCATATCAACATTTTTGGTCATAGCCTTTTATTATGGAACTGTTTTTATTTTTTACCTAGTGTCTCCTTTCTTATTGGTATATGCGATGGCAACAAGTTCTACGAGAGTGATCCAAACATTCTTAGGAAAATTCTTAGTACTAATGGTTAAGCCAGTGATTATAGTAATATCTGTTGTCATTGCACTTTTTATAATAAATTTACTTAACGGTCTTTATGGTGCAATTGTTCAGCCAACTTTTGAGATGATAAATGCTTTATTAAATAGTGATGGTTCCCCCAACCTCATTGATTCCCCTGTAATCTTTTTTTTAAAAGCCCTTGCAAAACTCTTCTTGCAAGTAGGAATTGTATATATTGTATGGCAAATAATATTTAATGGAGAGAAGCTTATTTTGTCTATATTTGGATATCATGAGAGGGGTACAGATATAGGTGAAACGGTAGGTATGGGTGTAGAGAGCGGAGCCAATAGGTATACTCGTCCTATCTAGCCTCTCAAAGTCTACTATTATATTTAAATAAATAAATTATGATGTGTTCCCATATACCATATTAAATATACAAGGATTAAAGATGGTATACCAAGCTTAATTATTACCATCTTACCATCTTCATGGTCTATAAAACATCTCCATTTTTTCTTTAATTTTACCATCATTTCATTATATGCTTGTGTTAAAATATTCATCTTTCAATTTCCTTTTTATTGAAATGATAACATTTTTTAGGGGAAATGTCATAAATTACTTATTATTTCTACTTTTATAAGAAAAAGTATTAATTATTTAAGTTTTTAATGGTAGAATTTACTATTATCTTTTTTAGGAGAAATATTGAAATATATTTTATATACAATACTGCTGTCATATGTATTACAAGCCAAAGCCTCTGATGCTCCAGATAAGGAATTCAGATCATTAAAAGATTATTTGTCTTTTGCTGACAACAACAAAAGTAAGCCCAACCCTATTGATGTTGTCAGAGACAAAGACATTATAATTAAGAATAAATTAGGGGATTTTGAAAATATCTCTGTTTCAAATCATCCTAAGGTAAAACGAATGTTAAATCAAGATAGCATATATATGCATAAGGGATTTCCACTTATTATATTACTGCCAGATAATACAAAAATAGTAAGTAGACCATATATACACCCAATAAATCAAGCTGTTATAAAAAATGCACAATTTAATAGAATAGATATTCTACCAAATGGTAACTTTTTTAAAGCAACACTTGTAATTACTTATTTTGATTTAAAACAAAAACAACCGAAGATTTTTCTTATTAATTTGAATCTTATTGATGATTCAAAAAAATCAATACTATACAACATTGTAAAATATGAGCGAGAAGAAATTTTAAGTTATGAGAATGTAATAGAAAAATATCTTACAAAATTTAATAAGTACCCAGATAATAATAGCATGATTAAAATAGGGTTAAATACTTATAAATTTGTGGTTGACAATATTAATGGAAACATAACAATTGATGGCGTAAAAAATAAGTTCATTATGTTAATTAATGAAGAAATGTAATTCAGAAAGGATGAATGTGTTAATAAAAAAAATAATTTCATATATATTGGCTATAGTTACTATTTTAAATTTGCAGGGATGTGCTCAAAAAGAAAAGGTACCTCTTTTGCTCTTAAATAAAAAAGATTTATTAGAGCTAAAAGAGGTTAAGAAATATGAAAATATGGTTATATCTGAAATAAATGTTATAAGAAGTAGTAAAGGGATCCCTCCTCTTGATAAAAAAAGATTTAAAGATTTAATCTACTATAGAACGTTAGAAAAAAATGGTGTCAATTCTATAGCACTTTATTTACATGGAAGAAAATGTTATGAAGGTTTTTAATAAAATATTCATTTTGTGGCTTGTTGGTTTAACCAATTACCTATTTTCCGAAGAAGCAAATATAAATCCAATAGATCCTGCTATTTTTGTTAATCCTGAACAATCATTAAAGGCAAGTGGTGATGACATTAAATATGATATTGGAAGAAACCTTGTTAATGGTCATGCCAATTCAAGAAATGATGTAGTAACTTCTCGAAATAGTTCAAAACAAATAGTTTTTTCTAAAAAAACCAAAGGAAGCAAAGAAAAGATTATTCCTTATAATTATAATTATGAAAAAGCATTGCTCCTCTTGAGAGGTTGGGATAGTGCCAATGTACCCCCAAAGACAACACAACTTACAATTATTGACCAAAAAGACATTGATAGCTATAACAATTTGAGCATTAAAGAAAATAGTATAGATAAAGAAAAATTAAATAAACTCTTGGCACAAAAAAACACATTTGATGCAATTTGCTACATTCCATACACACTTAAATTTTCTTTTGTACCAAGAAATATAAAAATGCATTGTAAACGTACTGATAACTTTAGTAATGTAAAAATAAACGTAACCTTTACACCTAAAAATGAAAGCTTTATATTATTGGGTACACCCTATGCCTATGAAATAGAAAGCTCCCTGTACCAGGCGAATACAGAAATCTCCGAGGTAACAAATTCACTAAATAGTGATTTTAATGTTGCTACTTCAGTAAATACCCAAGCAATTCAAACTGCCATTGATGCTGCTACAGAAGCAATAGGAAATAGTATTGGAAGAAATACGAATAGATACGTTACGCAATTAGAAGCATCTCAACAAAGACAAGAGATATACAGGTCTGATAATTACCACTCTAATAATTCCACCCTAGCCCCGATTATTATAAAAAGCACCAACACTGACAAGCCTGATTGGAAAGAGTATGCAATTAGTTCAGCAATAGGTGGTCTTGGTGATGCAATAAGTAATATTGCATCACAATTAAAAACAAAATATCCATACTTGTATGAAATAGAAAAAGGTACAACATTATACGTAAAAGTTGTACCAAAATACTAAAGGAAATAAAATGAAAAATTATTTAATCTCTACTTTGTTTGTGTTTGAATTAGCATTGACAGGATGTGCTGGCACATATCAACTAAATCCAAAGGGGAAAGATATGCCACTTGATAAGTCTCAAGCATTTGAGTTAGGGTATAAAAAAGCACTCTTAGAAAACGCTCAAACATGGGAAGACAGAGGTATGAATAAAGCAAAAAAAGCACTTTCGAATTATGCCGAAGAGATTAAGGCATTTGAAGCAGGAAAATCTGCAAGAAGCAAAGGTTATTTGGATGAAACAAGGGCAATTGTTATAAAAAATTCAGATGGTAGTGTTACTATTAAAACAATAGGGGGAAACCTAAAGAAATCGCTAAATGCTAATCAGATAATAGATTATTACAAAGACAATAAAGATATGTTTCCCGTAGCTACTTCTTCTGTGACTAACAACCCTTATAAAATTTTTGACAACACAAAACCTTTATTGCTCAATGAATCTTTTAAGTTGAGTAGTGAAAAATATATAGATGAGGCAAAAGGTAGAATTGCAGACAATAGAGCTTTATTAAAAGAGGGGATGATAACCTTGGAAAATAATGAACTCTCTAAAGGTATCATTGATTTATATGGTTTAAATTGTAGTAATAATAAAACTACTTATCAATGTAGTTTTAAAAATGAAAAGTTAAAAAAGTCTTTCTGTAAAGAAACAGGTGTATGCAAGTGAAAAATAAAGAAGAACTTATTGAGGCATCAAAAACTTTTATCATAAAAAACTGGATATTGTTTTTGATTATTTTTTTAATATTTGAATTTAGACAAGGTACTATCTTAAGAGAACAAAATAATAAGATAGATGAAGTTTTCAAATATGTAAGAGAGAACTTAAATAATGTAGTAGCCGTGACGGACAGTGGGCTACTCGTTGATGTTGAAAAAGTCAAAATAGACGCAGAAACACTAAATACCATATTAGAAAACACACTTAAAAAGTTAATAGTCCCTCGTTCCGAATTAACTCAGGGGTTTGATGTTTCCAATTTTAAAAATTCTGTTGACATACTCAAGGTTAGTGAAAATTTACAATACTTCTTTGAACATGTTGTTGTGCAAAATGAAGAACTAGCAAAAAGAATACCTTTTATGGTCAAAAATAAAGACAAAGAATATAATACAAATGCATACGAACTGGGCATTAAAGGGAAAAGATATTTTCAAGCATATCTTGAAAAGCTTAGACAGACTATTTTAGAAAATACGCTTCCCCACTTCATCAATATTTATAAAACAGAAACTAGAAAATATGAGTCAGATGAAAATGTATTTTTTATTATTGTTGATTATTATATAACCATGCAGCAATGGAAAGGTACTGACAAAAAAGGCAATGATTTATATAATACGTTTAGAACGAAATTCTCAGTCGCTGCTAAAGGATACTTTGATATACGATTAAGAACACGAAAAGATGGGGATATTAAAGGTATAAATAATCTAGGTTTGCACTTCTTTGAATTAAAAATTGACACACCTAGAGAGTTTGATATCAATCAAAAGGTTATCAAATAATGACAACGGTACCTCAAGTAGCATGGGCATTAGGTTTTGGGGGTTTTGCAATTCTCCTAACCTTTATTCCTTTTGTAATGGCATGGCATAATTATACCTATACTAAATCACAAATAAATAACCATTTGCCTACTAGCTATTTTATGTTTTTTTTTAAGGTCACCGCATTTTATTTCCTAGTAGGAGGTTTATTCTTTGCAGGTATTAAGATATATGATTTTTTTATCTCTAGAGTAATAGATAGGTTTGGATCTATTAAATTATTTGAAATATTTTGGAGTACAACGATAAATACAGGTGATTCTCACGATGGTACACTAGGATCTTTATACTACATTATATATTTTATAAAAGAAATCATTTTTACAAATTTTTTAGTTATATTTTCGATTATATACTTCTTTACATTGATTGGATTAATCCTTTATAAAGCAAGCTATAGTAACAAAAAAAGAGATAAACAAGATTTTATATCTGTGATGGTTGTATCTTTATTTGATTTTACACTAGGTGTAATGTTTTATAAATATATATATGTTGGTATAACAGATCTTATTCTCCATTGGGGGCCGCTCACTGTGGAAACAGTGTTTACTAATTGGTGGATAAGGTATTTACTGTAATTCAAAAAAGGAGAAAATATGAAACAAGATTTTGTTAATAACGAAGA
>DQSS01000262.1 GCA_015663165.1 Arcobacter sp.
GGTAGAGTTCCTTTACATACTTTAAGAGCTAGAATCGATTACGGTTTTGCTGAAGGTCATACAACTTATGGTTGTATTGGTATTAAAGTTTGGATCTTTAAAGGTGAAGTACTTGCTAAAGGTATTCAAGCTGATAAAGAAGAATCTTCTGAGAAAAAAAGAAGACCATCTAACAATAGAAGAGGTAAATAATTATGTTAATGCCTAAAAGAACTAAATACAGAAAAGTTATGAAGGGTCGTAATAGAGGTAAAGCTTCTAGCGGTTATCAATTAGCTTACGGAACTATTGGTCTTAAAGCAATTGAACATGGAAGAATTGATTCTAGACAAATCGAAGCTGCCAGAGTTGCTATGACAAGAAGAGTAAAAAGAACAGGTAAAATATGGATTACTGTATTCCCTGATAAGCCTTTAACTGCTAAACCACTTGAAACAAGAATGGGTAAAGGTAAAGGATCTGTTGATAAATGGGTAATGAATATTAAGCCAGGTAGAATTTGTTTTGAAATGGCTGGTGTTGAAGAAACACTTGCAAGAGAAGCATTAACTTTAGCTATTCACAAATTACCATTTAAAACTAAAATTGTAACTATAGAGGCTGAAAATGACATATTCTAATTTAACTGAAAAAAGTTTAGAAGAGTTAAAAGCTCTTTTAAAAGAAAAAAAGGTGTTATTGTTTGAATTAAAAACAAAATTAAAAACAATGCAATTAACAGACACAAGTGAATTAAAAGTAGCTAAAAAAGACATAGCTCAAATTCAAACTGCAATTACAGCAGCTTGTGCAAACTAAGGATAATAATATGAGTACACATAAAAGAGAAATCCAAGGTATTGTTGTAAAAGATTCTGGAGATAAAACGATTTCTGTTCTAGTAGAAAGAAAAGTTTTACACCCTAAATACCATAAAACTGTAAAAAGATTTAAGAAATATTTAGTTCATGACGAAAGAAATGAAGTAAAAGTTGGAGATAATGTGATTGCTATTGAATGTAGACCTTTATCTAAAACTAAATCTTTTAGATTAAAAACAATCGTGTCAACAGGAGCTAACTAATGGTACAAAGTTTTACAAGATTAAATGTAGCAGACAATAGTGGTGCTAAAGAAATCATGTGTATCAAAGTTTTAGGTGGATCTAAAAGAAGATATGCATCTGTTGGTGATGTTATTGTTGCATCTGTTAAAAAAGCTATTCCACATGGTGGAAAAGTTAAAAAAGGTCAAGTTGTTAAAGCTGTTATTGTTAGAACTGCAAAAGAAGTTCAAAGAGAAAATGGATCTTTAATTAGATTTGATGACAATGCTGCTGTTATACTTGATGCTAAAAAAGAACCAATTGGAACAAGAATTTTCGGACCTGTTGCTAGAGAAGTAAGATATTCTGGTTTCATGAAAATTGTTTCACTTGCACCGGAGGTACTATAGTATGGCATTAAAAATTAAAAAAGGTGATACAGTTAAAATTTTAGCTGGTGATGATAAAGGTAAAGTTTCTGAAGTTTTATCAGTAGATCCTAAAGCTAAAAAAGTGATTGTTAAAGATTGTAAAATCGCTAAAAAAACAATTAAACCAGATCAAGATAAAAATCCTGATGGTGGTTTTGTAAACAAAGAGATGCCAATTGATATCTCTAATGTTGCTAAAGTAGAAGGTGAATAAGATGGCTGCTAGATTATTTGAAAGATATAAAAGTGAAATCAAACCTGCTTTAGAAGCTGAGTTTGTTCAAAACAAAATGTTAACTGCTTCTTTAGAAAAAGTTACAATTTCTGTTGGTGCTGGTATGGCTATGAAAGATACTAAATTAATGCAAAACATTAATGATACTATATCTTTAATCGCTGGACAAAAAGCAGTTACAATTAATTCTAAAAAATCTGTTGCTGGATTTAAAGTAAGAGAAGATATGCCTGTAGGTGTAAAAGTTACTTTAAGAGGTGAAAGAATGTATGAATTCATGGATAAGCTTTGTTCAATTGCTCTTCCAAGAGTTAAGGATTTTAGAGGTCTTAACAAAAATGGTTTTGACGGTTATGGTAACTTTAACTTTGGTCTTACTGAGCAATTAATGTTCCCAGAAGTTGAATATGATAATATCATTACAACTCATGGTATGAATATTTCAATTACTACATCTACTAATAGTGATGAGCAAGCGTTTAGATTACTAGAATTAGTTGGTGTACCATTTACAAGAAAGGATTCATAAGATGGCAAAGAAATCAATGATTGCAAAAGCAAATAGAACACCTAAGTTTTCAACTAGAGCTTATACAAGATGTTCAATTTGTGGAAGACCAAAATCTGTATATAGAGATTTTGGTGTATGTAGAGTATGTTTAAGAAAAATGGCTAACGAAGGTTTATTACCTGGTGTTAGAAAAGCCAGCTGGTAATATAAAAAAATAAAAAGAGGATAAAGCCCATGATGAATGATTTAATCGCAGACGCAATTACTCGAATTAGAAATGCTTCTATGAGAAAACTTGACGTTACGACACTAGTACATTCTAATACAGTTGTTGCTGTACTAGATGTTTTAGTAAAGAAAGAATATATAGAAAGTTATAATGTTGAAGAGTTAGATAATAATAAAAAAACAGTGAAAGTTGTTTTAAAATATGATGATAACGATAACGGGGTAATTAACGAAGTAAAAAGAATTTCTAAACCAGGAAGAAGAGTTTACAAAAACGCTTCAGAAATTAAAAGTTTTAAAAACGGATATGGAACTATTATTGTTTCTACTAACAAAGGTGTTATGGCTAATGAAGAAGCTCATAAACAAAATGTTGGTGGTGAACTTTTAGTTTCTATCTGGTAAGGATTAGTAATGTCAAGAGTTGGTAAAAAACCTATTGAAATTCCTGCTGGAGTTGAAGTAACTGTTAACGGATCTGTTATTATAGTAAAAAAAGGTAGCAATGCTATTGAAATTGAAACACATAACAGAGTTGGAATTGAAGTTTTAGAAAAAAGTGTAAACTTTACACTAGTTGGAGAAAATTCAGCTTTCTGGGGAACTTATAGAGCTTTAACTGCAAATGCAATTACTGGTCTAACTACTGGATTTACAAAATCTTTAGAAATCAACGGTGTTGGTTATAGAGCTGCTGTTAAAGGTAAAGTTTTAGAACTTCAATTAGGGTATTCTCACCCAATTAATTTTGACATTCCAGAAGGAATTGAAATTTCAGTTGATAAGAGTATAATAAATATTAAGGGTAGTAGTAAACAAACTGTTGGACAAACTGCTGCAATCATTAGAGGCTACAGAAAACCAGAACCGTATAAAGGTAAAGGTGTTAAGTACACTGACGAGGTTATCGTTAGAAAAGCCGGAAAAACAGCTAAGTAAGGTATGATAATATGAGTAGAATTAAAGATTTAGCAAAAAAGAACTCTCTTAGATTAAGAAGAAAAAGAAGAGTTAGAGGAAAAATTTCTGGAAATGCAGATGTTTTAAGATTAAGTGTTTTTAAATCAAACAAATATTTCTATGCACAAGCAATCAATGATGTAACTGGTCAAACTTTAGCATCTGTTGATAGTAGAGCAATGAAAATTAGTGTGAATAAAGCAAATGTTGTTAAAGTTGCGGAGCAAATGGCTTCTAACTTAAAAGCAAAAAGTATTGAATCAGTTGTATTTGATAAGAATGGTTACTTGTATCATGGTGTAGTTGCGGCGTTTGCTGATGCACTAAGAGACAATGGCATCAAATTATAAGGTTGAACAATGTCAATTAATAGAGATGATTTCGAAGAAGCTATCGTAAATATCGGTAGAGTTACAAAAGTTGTTAAAGGTGGTAGAAGATTTAGATTTACTGCTTTAGTAGTTGTTGGAGACAAAAATGGTACTATTGGTGTTGGAACTGGTAAAGCTAAAGAAGTTCCTGATGCTATTAAAAAAGCTCTTGATGATGCATTTAAGTCACTTGTAAAAGTTAACTTAAACGGTACAACAATCAACCATGATATTGAGCATAAATATAATGCAAGTAGAATATTACTTAAGCCAGCTTCTGCTGGTACAGGTCTTATTGCTGGTGGTGCTACTAGACCTGTTCTAGAGCTTGCTGGTATTACTGATATTATTGCTAAGTCATTAGGTTCTAATAACCCTAATAACCTAGTAAATGCAACTGTTCAAGCTTTAGCTAGAATAAAAGGATAATATATGTCAATTTTACATGATTTACAACCAGCTGCTGGATCTACTAAGAATAGAAAAAGAGTTGGAAGAGGACAAGGTTCTGGTATGGGTAAGACTTCTACTAGAGGTCAAAAAGGTCAAAAATCTAGATCTGGATACAAAATAAAAAGAGGTTTTGAAGGTGGTCAACAGCCAATTCATAGAAGACTTCCAAAAGTTGGATTCACATCAAGAGTTACTAAACCATATTCTATAAATGTAGATAAAGTTAAAGCGGTTGCAGGATTATCTGAAATCACTTTAGAAACTATCAAATCAGTTTATAAATTATCTGTTTCTGTACAAAAAGTTAAATTAATCGGAGCAAATGCTAAAGACTTAGCTGCTAAGATTAAAGACGAAAACGTTACAACTACAGGTAAATAATTGTGAATAAAGATCTATTAAATAAAATCTTAATTACTTTAGGTTTTATTTTAATATACAGAATTCTGGCATATGTGCCAGTTCCTGGTGTTGATCTTAATGTTATTAAAGAATTTTTCGATTCTAATAGTAATAATGCTTTAGGTATGGCTAATATGTTCAGTGGAAACGCTGTTGAGAGAATGTCTATCATTTCTCTAGGTATTATGCCATACATTACTGCATCTATTATTATGGAACTACTTGCTGCTACATTCCCTGCTCTTGGTAAAATGAAAAAAGAGAGAGATGGGATGCAAAAATATATGCAAATCATTCGTTACGCAACTATCGTTATTACTATAATCCAAGCAATTGGAGTGTCTATGGGTCTTAACTCAATGACAGGTAGAAATGGTGATAGTGCTATTATGCTTGATATGGATACATTTATTGCAATTGCAACTGTTTCTATGGTTTCTGGTACTGTTTTATTGATGTGGATTGGTGAGCAAATCACACAAAAAGGTATTGGTAACGGAATCAGTTTAATTATCTTTGCTGGTATTGTTTCGGCAATTCCAAGTGCAATTGGTGGTACAATTGATTTAGTTAATAATGGACAAATGAACTTCTTAACAGTAATAGCTTTATTAGTAATAATACTTGCTACTGTTGGATTTATTATTTATGTAGAATTAGCTGAAAGAAGAGTTCCTGTTTCTTACAGTAGAAAAGTTATGATGCAAAATCAAAATAAAAAGATCATGAATTATATACCTATTAAGTTAAACTTATCTGGTGTTATTCCTGTAATTTTTGCTTCTGCAATATTAATGTTTCCTGCAACTATCTTACAAGGTAGTAAAAGTGAAACTATGATTATGATTTCTGATTTTTTAAATCCTAACTCATATACATTTAATTTATTAACTTTCCTATTTGTAGTATTTTTTGCTTACTTCTATGCATCGATTACATTCAATGCAAAAGATATAGCTGAAAATCTTAAAAAACAAGGTGGATTTATACCTGGTGTTAGACCTGGTGGAAGTACAGCTGAGTTTTTAAATGATACTGCAAGTAAGTTAACATTTTGGGGTTCTGTATATTTAGGTGCTGTTGCTACTGTTCCTTGGCTTATAGTCAAGGCAATGGGAGTACCATTCTTCTTTGGTGGGGTAGCTGTTATGATTGTTGTTCAAGTTGCAATTGATACAATGAGAAAAATTGAAGCTCAACAATATATGAATAAATATAACACTTTAAGTGCTGTAGGATTATAATTGGCAATTCCATTAAGAAATTTAAATGAAATTGAAAAGTTAAGAGTAGCAGGTAATGCTGTTGCTCAAACTTTAAAATATTTACAAGAAAATGTAAAAGCTGGAATGAGTCTTTTAGAAGTTGATAAGATGGGTGATGAGTATATCAATTCACTTGGTGCTAGACCATCTTTTAAAGGACTTTATGGTTTTCCAAACGCAATATGTACTTCACTAAATGAAGTTATTATTCATGGAGTTCCTACATCTGATATCTTAAAAGAGGGTGATATTCTTGGTATAGATATTGGAAGTGAGATAGATGGTTGGTACGGTGATGCTGCAATTACTATGCCAATTGGAAAAATATCAAAAAAAGATGAAGAACTTATATCTTGTAGTAAAGATGCATTGTATTATGCAATTGATATTATAAAAGAAGGTATGAGATTTAAAGAACTTAGTTTAGCAATTGAAGAATTTATTTTAGCTCGTGGATTTGTTCCATTAGTAAGATTTTGTGGTCATGGAATAGGGCGTGAGCCTCACTGTGATCCTGAAATTCCTAATTATTTTGAAGGTAAAAAACCTAAACAAGGTCCTAAGATTAAAAACGGAATGGTTTTTTGTTTGGAACCTATGATATGTCAAAAAGAAAAAGAACCAATTATTGATGAAAAAGATAAATGGTCTGTTAGAAGTAGTGATGGTTTAAGAACTAGTCACTATGAACACCAAGTTGCAGTAGTAAACGGTAAAGCCGTAATACTTACAACAATATAATAAAGCTAAAAGGGATAAAATGGCAAAAGATGACGTAATCGTTATAGATGGAAAAGTAATTGAGGTGTTGCCTAATGCAACATTTAGAGTTGAATTAGATAACGGACATGTTGTGTTATGTCACATCTCTGGTAAAATGAGAATGCATTATATAAAAATACTACTTAATGATAAAGTTAGAGTTGAAATAACTCCTTATTCTTTAGACAAAGGTAGAATAACTCACAGATATAAATAATTTTTAGCTAATTACTAAGAATTAAAAAACAAATGATGCTAGAATTGTTACTTTAGTTAAGTAACAATGTATCAACCTTTTTGATGGGTTCATATCATAAACCTCAATATCATATAAAATTTATTAATACTAACTATGAAACTCTTTCTTGAGTCGTATGTATCTCATTTTCTAATTGTTTTTTTTGTTCTACTAGATATGTTAAATTTTGTTTTAATAGTTCTCTATCTTTATAAGAATCGATAATAAACTCATATAGTTTAGGCCTTCTTTTTTTCCAATTATGTAATGTTGTTTTATTTACATCTAAATCAAATTCTAACTTTCTTAAACTCGGTAATTTCATTATGTATCCTATTAAATTTTGTCTATTGTACAACTATATGGGACAAATGTCAAGAATTATTGCTAAAATGTACCTATATGTGGTACAATAAAGAGTTTATCTTTATTTTTTGTTCCATATATTTATTAATGACTTACTTTAGTATTTAAATATTTTGATATAATCACATATGCAATTAAATAAAAAAAACAAATTATTAAATCAATTATATTTATCAAAAATTATGGGTTATAAATATTGTGAAGATTTAAATATTGATAAAAATGAGTTAAGTTTTAACTTACCAGATACTATTAATGAAATTGATAATATTATTTCTAACTGTTCTTTATGTTCATTTTGTAACTTATCTGAAATTAAAGTTATAAATAATATAAAAGAAAATGCAGATATTTTATTTATCTCTACATTTAGATTGGCATCAAAAGATGATATATTTGATGCTATGTTAAATAAAGTGTTAAATTTATCAAGAGATGATGTGAATATATTAAGTATTCTAAAGTGTGATATAGATGAAAAAGTAAATATTAATGATCAAGTAAATATATGTAAAGAGTATGTACTTAAGCAAATAGATATAATAAAACCTAAGCTTATTATTACTTTAGGAGATAGTTATAATTATTTATTAAATAGCGATGTTAATATTTCAAATATTAGAGGAAATATGCTAAAATACAATAATATAAATTTAATACCTATGTATCATCCTTTGATACTATTAAGAAATCCATCTTTAAAAAAAGATGCATTAACTGACTTACAAAAAATAAAACTATTAATGGAGAACTTTTGAAAAATATAATAATATTATTTGTAACAATTTTTATTTTCACTTCATGTCAAAACTCACCTCAAAGAAATTATATAATTATTGATAATACTACTAATCAAGAAACAGTAAATGTAAAAGATGAAATTACTTTAGAAATACCAGAAGAAAAAATAGAAGATACTAATATTGCAATGGTTTATTCTTCTAAAGTAATAGGAAAATATGCTATTGAAGCTACAAATACAGCTATGTCTTATTTGATAAGTGAAAATAAAAACTCTGCTTTAAAAGTTTTTGATATAGACAATGAAAATAGTGAAAGTATTGTTAAAGTGCTAGATACACTGTTAGAATTAAAATTAACAAAAGTAATATTGATGATAACAAATAAAGAAGTAAAAACTCTTTATACTTATGAAAATATTGATTTGTTTAATATTTATTTGCCATTAGTACATAATAGTGAGAAGTATGCACAATTTTCAAATATTACTTACGGCTCTATTAGTTATAAAAAACAATTTCAACTTATACAAGAAAATGCGAACTCAAATATTGTTGAGATTTATGATAATTCATCAATTGGAAAAAAGTTGCATATAGAACTTATGAACTCAGTTACTAAAGATATAGTATCATATAAATTAAACTCTAAAAATACAAATTTTGAAAGATTTTTTACTAGAAATGACTTAAACAATACTTCTGTTATATTAAATACATCATTAGTAAAAAGTTCGATTATATTATCTCAATTAAGAGTAAATGATGTCAATGTATCTGAAGTATTTGCTACACAAGTGAACTATTCTCCTTTACTTTTGGTATTAACACAAAAAGATGATAGAAGAAACTTATTTTTAGCTAACTCTATTAGCAAAGTGCCTGATGAATTTCTAAATAAGACAGAATTATTAGGAAATGATATTTTGTACAATTGGGTTAATTTTTCTGTAATTTTAGGAATGGAATATTTAAAATATAATAACCTAGACTTATATGAAGGTGTAAATATTAGCAATAATCAGGTAAACTATAATATTGAATTATTAGATGCTTCATACTATAACTTTAAAAGAAAACTTTAATAAGTAATAGTGTAGAGTAAAAGATAGTAAATAAGGAAAAGTATGAAAAAATTATTAATAAATATATTATTGTTATTAAGCATAAGTAGCCTTAATATATTGGCAAACGAAACATCTTCAAAAGTAGATTGTGTTTTACTTAAAGATGAAAACTCTATAATTTGTAAGTATACTCATGAAAGAGTAAATATGCAGAAAACTGTAAGATTTGAATGGCATGAACCAGATGGTGTAGTATCAAGAGTAAGAGCTATGGTTATTCCTGCAGGACATGGATCTGTGTATGACTATAGATATATAAAAGGTAGAACTTCAGGACTATGGACTTTAAAAGTTCTTGATAACAATGAAGTGATAAAAACAACTTTTATAATTGAATAAAAATATCTCAATAATAGGTGCTGGTGCATCTGGATTACTCTCATCAGTTATCCTTGCTAAAAAAGGATTTAATGTTACAGTTTTTGAAAAGAATACAAAAGCGGGAAGAAAAATACTTGCTACAGGAAATGGAAAATGTAATATTTCAAATGAAAACTTATCAATGGATAATTTCCATAGCTCTTCAAAAGATTTTCCAACATATGCAATCAATACATTTACATATAAAAAGTTTGAAGAATTTTTTAATAACTTAGGACTACTTTTACTAAAAGGAAGTGGAACTAAAGTATATCCCTTATCTCTTCAAGCTTCAAGTGTAAGTGATATTTTATATAGCGAAGCTTTACGATATGGTGTAAAGTTTATATTTAATTCCTATATTGAAGATATAAAATCACAAAATAATATATATATAATAAAATCAAATAATGATACATATAAATGCTCAAAACTAATAATAGCAAGTGGTAGTTCTGCTATGAAAAAACTTGGAAGTACAAGTAGTGGATATGATGTAGCAAAACAATATAAACATAAAATCATAGAACCATTTGCTTCATTAGTTCAACTTACAAGTAAAGATAACTCAATATATAGATTAAGTGGAGTTAAGACAAATTCTCTTGTAAAGCTATATGTAAATAATAAATTTGTAGAAGAAAAATCTGGAGATATATTATTTACAAACTATGGACTATCTGGTAATACAATTTTAGACTTAAGTAGAAATGCTTCTTACTCTTTACAAAAGAATAAAAAAATACAAATACATATAGATATATTACCAAATATGAGCAATGAATATTTAGTAAATCTTTTCAATCAAAGAAAAGAATTATTAAAAACTAAAGAGATAAATTTTTTACTGGAGAGTTTAATAAACAAAAAATTTATACCGTATATTCTAAATAAAGCTTATTTGGATAGAAATAAAATATATATTAATCAACTAAGTAAAAATGACATCTCAAATGTAATAAATCAAATAAAAAATATAAAAGTAGATATAAATGATACTAAAGGTTTTGATAGTGCAGAAGTTGTTGCAGGTGGAATTGATGTAAGAGATATAGACAATAAAACAATGCAATCAAAACTACAAAAAAATTTATATTTTTGTGGTGAAGTTTTAGATGTAGATGGTGCTTGTGGTGGGTATAATTTACATTGGGCTTGGGCATCTGCTTTTGTTATGTCACAAAGTATAAATTTATAATTTAACCTTTGCATTAACATAAGTAAATAATATCAAATAAATCATTATTTTGATAAAATAAACAACATTTAAAATAGCCCAAGGAATTTAAATATGAATTATTATAAAAAATTTATACACAAAATATTAATATCAATTTTAGTTTTGACATCAAATATGTTTGCAAATGAATACTACGCAGTAGTACAGCCAGTAAATACATACAATGTAAAATCATCAGTTAGCGGTACAGTTGTAGATGCTTATACAAAACTAGAATCTAAAATTGCAAAGAATAACTATATAGTAAAAATTGATACAAAAATAGACAGAATTGATTTACAGCAATCACAAATCAAACTAGATAATTTAAAAGAAATTTTGAAAATAGAAAATGGTACTTTAAAGAGTTTCAACAAAGTATCATCAAAATCTAAATTTGATAAAGATAATCAACAAATAAAAGTACTAAATATAGTTTCAAATATAAGTGATATGAAAATCAAAGTTTCAACACTAAAAGATAGAATATCAAAGAAAAATATCAAAGTAAACAATCTTTATATTTCAAATATAAGTGTAAGAAAAGGTGACTATGTAAATCCGGGGACATTACTTTATACTGCTTATGATTTAAAACAAGCAAAGTTAGAAATATTTGTACCTATAAAAGATGCACACATACTAAAAGAAAAAACAATATACATAAATGATAAAAAAACAAATCTTAAAATAAATAAAATGCACAATGTAGCAGACTCAAAACACATATCTTCATATAAATGTGAGATTATTTTAAATAAGCCTACTAAATTCTCTGAAGTATTAAAAGTTTCTTTTAAATAAGTAGATTAAATCTTGGGATATAAAGAGTTAATACTAAACAATAAAATAATAAGACAAATGTCTTTAATCCAAATATTTGCATATTTTGGAGCTTGGTTTTCTCATGTAGCAATATATACACTACTCGTACAATTTGGAGCAAGTGCATTAATGATTTCATTAGTAGTTGCTATGAATTTTCTTCCATCTATCCTTTTATCCCCTTTTCTTGGTACTTTAGTTGATAGACTTCCTTTAAAAAAGTTTATGTTGATTCTTCTTAGTGTTGAAGTTTTGATGACATTTTCTTTTTTCTTTATTACTTCACTCGATGATATATATTTACTTATGGGTTTATTGTTTATAAGAATGGCTAGTGCATCTGTATTTTTCACTTCAGAAATGACACTTTTACCTAAGGTATTAGATGGTAACTTACTTGTAAAAGCAAATGAAATACATTCTATAATATGGTCGTTTACTTTTACAGCTGGTATGGCACTTGGTGGTTTAGTAGTTCATAGTTTTGGAGTACAGGCTGCTTTTATAGTTGATATTATATTTTTTCTTATTGCTATAGTTATTTTATACAATACAAATTTTGGAATACCATTTACAAAAGCGACTCAACATATTTTTTTAGATATAAAAGATGGATTTAATTATATAAAAGAAAATAAGCATTTATTACATCTTATGTTTTTACATGGAACTGTAGGGTTTACTGCTTTTGATTCACTTGTAACTTTGCTGGCTGATTATAACTATAAATATATTATATCAATACCACTTGCTATTGGTATTACAAATGGTATTAGAGCCTTTGCACTTATGATTGGACCTTTGTTTATAACAAACTGGATAAATAAACAAAGATTATTTTATCTATTTATAGCACAAGGTATTAGTATATTTTTATGGTCAACATTACAGTACAATTTTTATTTAGGATTAGCAGGTGTATTTTTCACAGGATTAGTTACTACTACACTTTGGTCATACACTTATGCAATGCTTCAAGAAGAAGTAGATAGTCAATTTTTAGGAAGAGTACTATCGTATAATGAAATGGTATTTATGTTGATGAATATAATTACAACAATGTTTATTGGTTTTATGGCTACTTTTGTAGGTTTAGGTATAATTACATCAATTTTAGCAGCAGCATTTATTTTGACTGCAATTTATTATAGGAGAGTTTTTTTATGATTAACATAAATGGAGATGAGAATATAGAAATAAGAGTATTACTTTTAGGTATTTATAAAGCACTTGAGGGTGAAACAATAAATGATATTTTAGAAACAATGGAAAATACAAGAGTTTTTGATGCTAAAACAGGAAAGAAACATATACAAGTATTAAAAGAATTAAACTATATAAATGATAGTGGTTTAACTTTTATAGGAATAGAAAAAGCAAAAGAAGTAGAACGAGAATTTAAAATCTAGTTTTACTTACTTTGCATTATTGCAATCTCTTCTGAGCTAAATCCAGCTCTTTTTCTTGCTTCTACATTTAAGGTCTTATTTCTTTTAAATGAATTTGGATGAATTTTTTCTATAATATCAAAATAATTACAAGTAAAATTTTCTTTTTTACTGCAAGCATATTTATACCACTTATCACCTTTTAAAACGTGATCTATCTCTTCTTCAAGTATTAGTTCAAATAACTCAATAACTTCTTGAGTATTTTTAATCTTCATAAGCTTTGAAATTATAAAAGCATTTGAATCTAAACCATTAGCTTCCATATGTCTAGGAATTAAAGCCATTCTTGGTATTAGTTCTAAACTTTTCATTGAAGCATCAAATAGCCCAGAATGTACTGGCAAATCTCCATAAGATATATCATACTTTTTCATAAGTGTACAAATTAGTTCAAAGTGTCTTACTTCATCAGCTGCAACATCAATCCAATCGGTATAGTATTCATGTGGTAAATCTTGAAATCTATAGCAAGCATCAAGTGCTAAATCTATAGCAGAATACTCAATGTGTGCAACAGTATGTAGTAGAAAAGCAATACCACTTTTTTCATGAAGATTTTTTCTATTTTTTATTTCATATGATGGAACTACAGTTAGTTCATCTATATAAGATGGATGTTGAAATACTTTTGTATTTATTGATTCATAAGTATATTCGTTATTTTTAAATTTATTTTGAAGTTTACTAAATGACTCTATTTTATTTGTTATATTTTTATTTTCCAGTATCTTTTCAAGTTCTAAAAAAAAGTTGTTATTTTTTATCATGAAAATCCTTGAGGTGTTTGAAGTATATTTTGTGTTAGTATTTATAAATGGTGCAGATGATGAGATTTGAACTCACACGCCATAAAGCACGAGCCCCTCAAGCCCGCGTGTCTACCATTCCACCACATCTGCATATGTTTAATAAATAAAAAAAGCCAAGTGTTTCCACTTGGCTTTTTTCTAAAGCTTGTAAGCCTACCCTAAAAATGGGTTTGCATATAATGCAATTAAAGCAATTACAAGTGTATAGATAACTTGTGCTTCGATCATCGCTAAAGCAATGAACATTGTAGTCATAAGTTTTCCACCCATACCTGGGTTTCTAGCAGTACCAGCAATAGTTGCAGCAGCAGTATTACCCATACCAACAGCTCCACCAAGAGCAGCAAGACCAAGACCAACACCAGCAGCAAGTACTGAGTAAGCTTTTAATGTTTCGTTAGCTACATTAGCTTCAGAAGCGAAAGCAGCAGTTGCAAGAGCAACCATCATAAATAAAATTTTCTTCATTTTAATTTCCTTAAATATTTTTGCTAAAAGTTTGTTCGGCTAGCGTAACTTA
>DQSS01000368.1 GCA_015663165.1 Arcobacter sp.
AATGTAATAATTTTAGAAGATTGTGCTCACTCTATTGGTGCTCAATATGAAGGCATAAAAGCAGGTAGTTGTACTAATTCTGACTGTTCAATTTTTTCATTTCACCCTGTAAAAAATATTACAACTGGTGAGGGTGGTGCAATAACTACAAATTCTAAAGAAATCTATGAAAAGCTGATACGTCTTCGGAATCATGGGATGTCAAGAGAGGAAGATCTTTGCCAGGATAAAACAATGTTGTATGATGAAAAAGGCAACTTAAATACTTGGTATTATGAAATGACTGAACTTGGTTATAATTATCGTATTACAGATATTCAATGTGCACTAGGATTGTCCCAACTGTCTAAATTAGATAGCTTTATTGCGAAACGGCATAAGATTGCCAAACGTTATGATAATGCATTTTCAGAAAATAGCCTTATTGTACCACTTTACCCATTTGATAAAAATTCAGCATATCACCTCTATGTCGCTAAAATTAATTTTGAAAATTGTAAATTGACAAGATCAGAATTTTTTGCTGTCATAAGAGAAAAGGATATTGGATTAATGGTGCATTATATTCCTATCAATAAACAACCTTATTATAAATCATTGGGCTATGGAGATGAGCATACACCAATGATGGATAATTACTATGAAGAGTGTTTCTCACTTCCAATGTATCCAAAACTTACAAATGAAGAACAAGAGTATGTGATTAATACTCTTGTTGAGGTTTTGAATGACAACTGTTGATTATAATGGTGATTCTTTATCTAAATTGTCATTAGGCACAGTTCAGTTTGGGCTAGACTATGGAATAGCTAATGAAACTGGTCAACCAACAATTCAAAAGGTCAAAAATATCATAGACTTTGTTCTCGAGAGTGGTATTAATTGTTTTGACACAGCATCAGCTTATGGAAACAGTGAAAAAGTTTTAGGTGAAGTTCTCAATAAAGATAAACAATCTTATATCATCTCAAAACTTTCTTCTGATGATTTTATTCAGGATTTTGAAAACAATGTAGATCAATCGATACAAAAATTAAATGTCAAAAGCTTATATGCAATACTATTGCATGATAGTAAACTTTTATCTAATTGGGATAAAGCTTTTGACGGCTCAATTACAAAATTAATAGACTTAAAAAAGATAAAATACTTTGGTGTATCTATCTATACGGAAGATGATTTTAATAATGCTCTTGGCAATGATGCTATCACTTTTATCCAAGTACCATTTAATATTTTTGACCAAAGAGCAATAAAATATAATTGGTTTCAACGGGCAAAAGAAAAAAATAAATTAATTTTTATTAGAAGTGTCTATTTGCAAGGTTTAGTGTTCATGGATAAAGATTCTTTACCTGCGAACCTACAAAAAGCAGGAAACTATTTAGATATTTTAAAAAGCTATTGTGAGACACTAGATGTAGCCACTGGTACTCTAGCCCTCTCTTTTGTAAATAGTGTTGCAAAAGAAAGTATAGTTCTTTTTGGTTGTGATAGTTTAGTACAAGCGCAGCAAAACATTGATGCGTTTAATAAACTAGAATATCTTACAAATTCTGTCATATCTGAAATTTACGAAAGCTTTAAAGATGTTCCTGAAGACATCTTTAATCCAACAAAGTGGTAGTATGAAAAAAATATTCTCTATTGAAAATAAAGTAATGGTTATCACCGGTGCAACTGGATATTTAGGTAGTAAAATGGTAGAGCACTTAACATTAGCTGGTGCAAAAGTTATTGTTTTATCAACAACCCTCACTAAGTCGAGGCAATTATGCAAAAAGCTAAATCTTCCTGAAAACCAAGCTTTTGAAGTAGATGTATCTTCTAGAGAATCTATAGAAGCCGTTTTTAAAGATATTTATAATGTATGCTCAGTCATAGATGTTTTAGTAAATAATGCGTATTTTGGTGTTGGGAAAAAGTTTAATCAATACACTCAACAAGATTGGCATACAAGTTTAGATGGTACTATTGTGTCTATTGATATGACAACTCAGGCTATCATCCCCTATATGACCAAAAACAATTCAGGTAGAATTATAAATATCTCTTCGATGTATGGAATAGTGTCTCCTAATCCAGATGTGTATCCAGATGATATAATGATTAATCCACTAAGTTATGGTGTTGGTAAAGCAGGGATAATTCAATATACGAAATATTCAGCAATGATGTTAGCAAAGGAAAATATTACGGTAAATACAATAAGTTACGGACCATTTCCAAATATTAATAACGTGAAAGATAAAGTATTTCTACAAAATCTAGCAGATAAAACCTTTGTAAAAAGAATTGGTAAACCTGAGGAGGTCACCTCTGCTATCCATTTTTTATCTTTGGATGAAAGTAGTTATATTACAGGGCAAAATATCGTGGTAGATGGAGGATGGACAAGTTGGTAAATTACTTATGCATTATACAAGCCCGCACTAACTCGTCTAGGCTTCCAGCCAAAATTATGTTAGATTTGGCTGGAAAAACATTATTAGAAAGAGTATATGAAACCGTTTCAAAATCAACTAGAATAAATCAAACAATTGTTGCTACTTCTAACGAAGAGAGTGATGATATTGTTGATATAAAACTCAAAAGTTTAGATATTGAATGTTTTAGAGGGGATTTGAATAACGTTTTAAAAAGATTTTTTGATGCGACTCAAAAATATCCGACCAAAAATATTATTAGGATAACAGCAGACAACCCATTAATGGATCATAAAGTTATTGATGACCTAATTTTACATTATGAGGAAAATAAATCTGAGTATAGTATGTTTTCAAATGCAATCTATGGTTTAAGTGCAGAAGTTTTTTCATATGATACTCTAAAGTTAGCTTATGAAAATGCACGTGATGATTTTGATCGGGAGCATGTGACCCCCTATATAAGAGATAACTCTAGAGCTAGTATTATTGACATTGTTGAAAAGTATAAGAGGCCAGAAATAAGTGCTACTGTTGACACATTAGATGATTATATTAAAATGCAGAAATTTTATTTATTTTGTAAAGAAAATAATTTAGAAGTAAATATAGACAATTTTCTTATAAGAGTAAATATTGAAAACTAAAAATATTCTCTTTCGTTCAGACTCATCTTCTATCATCGGAACAGGTCATATTATGCGAGACCTTGTACTAGCAGAGCAGTTTGATGATGCCAATATCATCTTTGCAACACAAAATCTCCCTGGTAATATAAACCACAAGATCGAAGAGAAACATTATGCTATCGAGATTTTAAATTCTAACGATATTGAAGAAGTAAATAAGCTTATTGAAAAATACAATATAGATATGATAGTGATAGATCACTAT
>DQSS01000129.1 GCA_015663165.1 Arcobacter sp.
CTTCAAATCTTGTTCTTATTTCATGTATTCTATTATATATTGTTTCTAGTTTTGTTGCTTTATCTACAACATATTCAGGAGTTACTACTTTACCACAATCATGAAGCCAAGAAGCTATACTAAGCTCTCTTTTTTCTTCAGGAGAATCTATAGAAAAGTCTTTAAATATTCCATCATTTGATTTATTTGCAATTTCGGCTATCATCAAAGAAAGTGTTGGCACTCTTTCACAGTGATTTCCTGTATACTTTGATTTTGCATCAATAGCACTAGCCATAAGTTGTACAAATGAATCCAGTAAGTCTGTTTGAGATTTTATATATGTTTTTATGGACTTTGACATAGTATATAGTGAGCCAGATAAACTATCTATTTCTACTATAAATGAATCTATTTTTTCAACTTCTTCAAATTTTCCTACAAGTATTTTTTTGTTTTCATTTTCTATTCTTAAGATCGGTTTTACTATAAGTCTTACAGAAAATAAAACTAAAGGAATTGCTATAAATAAGAAAACTACTATTGATAAAAGTATTGATTTATATATCATCTCAGTATACTGTTTCATTACAACTCCATAAGGTGATACAATTCCAAGATATTCTTCATAGTTGTATTTTGAGTCCAGTAAAGATGAGTATTTAAAATATATTTTTTTCTCAAAATCTACAACATCATTTTGAGTTTTATTTAAATTGTAAAATAATTTAAAATAATAATCATGAACAGTTTTTCGTAATTTCTTTGTATCTTTTCCTATTTGATTGTAAATAATAATATTACCATCTGCATCAAATAAAAATAGTTCAGACCCATCAACTAAGGCTTGACTATTTAGAATATTTCTAAGACCACCTAGGGATACATCTATATTGATAACTGTTGTATTTTGTTTTTTAGAATATGTTACCCCTTTTGAAGAAACATCTTTTAAAATATATGGTTTTGATTTGAAAATCTTATTTGTTGTTGCTAGTTTATTTTTATATAAGTTATTTGAATTATCAATTCTTTTAGTGTGAATGATATTTAAATTTTTATCAAAGTATTCTTCATATCTAATATCATCTATTATTTTAACTACCATCCATCTTGCATTTACTTCTAATATTAAGTTATGCTTGGAATTTAGGTTTATAACTTTATATACACTATTGTTTTTTTGCTGTAAATATATAGAAAATATCGAATCTGACATTTTCAAATGTTCTGTAATAAAAGGTAATAATTTACTTGTTTTATTTTTTAAATATATTTCATCAATACCATCAAGTGTAGAAATTAGAGTTAAAAAGTTTTCATGTTTAATATTAAAATGATATAACTCATCATTTACTTTTGATGAGAATTGATTGAATTGTTCTTTTGTTGCTTTTATTGCTAGTTTATTACTTGAATCAAACTGTAGAACTAAGTTTGTAGCAATAATAATAAGAATAATAACAGAGAATATCATAAGTATAGTTGTTCGTATTTTTAAAGAAATTTTCATTTACTCTCTCCTTGTATTGTTGCAAAGTATCCGTGTCCTAGATAAACTATGTAAAACACTGGTAAAAATAATGCCACAAATGGTATCAAAGATAAGAAATATAGAAACATAGTTCTTAGTCTTAACTTACTTGCATTGTGATATTTAAAATATTTTAAATCATTTTTTTCTAATATTGTTGTACCAACATCAAAATTTAATAGCTTATGAAATAAATAATAAAATGGTAAATTTATAGCAAGAATATTTACAAATGGTATAAAATAAAATGGTATTAAAACTATAAATAATAATAGCATAATAAAGAATGTTTTTAGAATAGAAAAAATAGTTGATACAATTCCTATATTTCCATTAAGTTCAATCATAGGATAATGTTTCTTTTTTATTTTTGAAAGTATAAAAGGAGTTAAAAATCCTATAACAATCAATGAAATAAATAAAGATAAATATACAACTGCATATGTACCTATAGTATAAACTAAAAAGTTTACTATCCAAGCAACAGCCGTTGACTTAAATATAAAAGATATGATGCTATCTATCATATTGTTTTCTTCTTGCATTTGTAAAGATGTTCTATTATCTTCTATAACTATTTCGTCAAATTGTTCTAGTCCTATTGTTGCTATATTTAAAAACAACATATAGACAAATACAAGAGTAATCACAAAAGGTAAAATCAAAATTTTTAATATGTCTTTTGTAAAAAAGTCTTTAATACTAAGAGATAAAATTTTCGATTCACTTATCATATAATTTCTTTTTTCTTTTCGTATAAAATTGCAAAAGTTTGTGTTGCTATTAGTTCTGAAGTGAAGCTATAAATATCTACAAAATCACTTGTATCTATATCGTTTTCAAAAGCATTTTTGTTTGTAACTTTTGCTATTATTTTTATATCTTTATTTATACTTCTTATTGCATGAGATATAAGAGTTATATCTTCTATATCATGTAGCGCTATTATTACTACTTTTGCTTTTTTTATTCCAGCTTCTTCTAAAATATTTTTTTGTGCAGGATTTCCAAATATTGCATCTTCTTTTGCATTGATTGCATTTTCAAAAAAGTCATAGTTATCTACTATTATTATATGTTTCACACCATATTGTTTTAAGTTATTTACAATTTGTTTTGCAAAACCACCATAACCACAAACAACTACATGGTCTTCAAGTATATCTTTATATGAACAAACTATCTCACTTGTATCTTTTTGTTTCAATACTGCATTTGTAATCTTACTAATTCTGCTTAAAATAAAAGGTGTAACAATCATAGAAACTATAACTGCCAGTGTAAGTAACTGTCCTGTATGCTTATCTAAAAGATTTGATTGTGTAGCTTGTGTGAATACAACAAAAGAAAACTCACCAACTTGAGATATAGCTAAAGAAGTTTGTAAAGCTATAGTTTTATTTGTAAAGATATAAATAACAGCAAATATAATCATACCTTTTACAAGCATGATAGAAATACTAGCTCCAAATACTTCTAAAATATTATTTACAAAAAATTGCATATCTATTTGCATACCAACAGTTACAAAAAATAATGCTAAAAATAAATCTCTAAAAGGAATTAAGTCAGCTTCAATTTGATGCTTATAATGAGTTTCAGCAATAAGCATACCACCTATAAAAGCACCTAAAGAATATGTAAATCCTAAAGCATGAGCTAAATAACTAGACCCAATAGCAATGATTAAAATAGCCATTATAAATAGTTCATGTGCATTTGCTTTATCTACCATATGCAATACCTTATCTAAGATATATTTACCAAAAAGTATCATAATAACAATCAGTATAAATCCATCTATTACGATATCAACAAGCATAGTACTAATAGTACTAGAGCTATCTGATAAAATTGTAAGCATAAGAAGTATAGGTATAACAGCTAAATCTTGAAATATCAACATTCCTAAAGTATTTTGACCGTAGCCTTTTGATATTTCATTTGATTCATTCATAAGTTTTAGAACTATTGCTGTTGAAGAAAGTGATAATGCACCACCTATTACTAAAGCAGCTTTTATATTTTGACCAAGTACATATATAGCTATAAGAGTAAATATACTCATAGATAAAGCAACTTGCAATCCACCATAAGTGAATACTTGCTTTTTCATTTGGATTAGATTTTCTAATTTTATTTCCAATCCAATAGAGAACATTAAAAAAACTATTCCAAACTCAGCAATATGTTCTAAAGTGTGAGTATCACCAGTACCCAAAGTAATACTAGTACCAATAATAGCACCAGAAAATATATACCCAATAATAGGAGGTATATCAAATTTTTTTAAAACAATACCAAGAGAAATAGAAATCATACCTGTAATAAGTATGATTAAAATAATGTTATCCATCAAAATTCTTTATTTTTTAAATTGTGGTTCTAAAAATGGTACTACTTGTTTTTTTCTACTTAAACAACCTTTTAACCAAAATTGGTCATTTTGAACTTTTATATCCCAAGCATTTTCTATTTCGTTTAAAGACTTAGTTGCTACAAGTATTTGAGATCCCATAGCTATAATATCCGTAAGAAGTAAAAGAACAGTATCGCAAGATGTTTCTTCTCTTAAAGCTTCAATATCAGCTATTAAATCATCTTTTATATCATCAAAAATAGATAAATCTACAACTTCTAGTTGCCCTATTCCTACTTTTGTTCCATGCATTTCAAAGTTTTTAAAGTCTCTTAAAACTAGCTCTCTAGTGGGAACTCCTTCTACTTGTGATTTTACTTTAAACATCTCCATACCAATAGCTTTAAAATCTTCTATATTAGCTATAGCTGCTAATTCTTTAGTGATTTTTGTATCTACTTTTGTACATGTTGGTGATTTAAATATAACAGTATCACTTAAAATTGCACACATCATAGCTCCAGCTATATCAGCAGGAATTTCAACTTCATAATAATCAAACATCTCTTTAACTATCGTATTTGTACACCCAACAGCCCTAATCCAACAGTCAAGTGGTCCAGCGGTTACTAATCCACCAAGTTTATGATGGTCAACTATTCCTATAATATTTGCGTCTTTTAAATCTTCAGGAGCTTCAGTATAATTGTTGAAATCAACTAAATACATATCTTTACCGCTAAATGATGTCATAAGTTCTGGTGCTTGAAGATTGAATTTATCTAAGATATACTGTGACTCTGGATTTATATCTCCTTGTCTTACAGCTTTTGCTTCATTTCCTAGTTTGTTTTGTAAGTACGCCATTGCAATTGCTGCAACTATACTATCACTATCTGGTATTTTGTGTCCACATGTATGTATCATATTTTTTCCTTTTTTTATTTATTTTGTGCGTACGATTTTCTTGTACGAGGTCTATTACTTTGATTTGGGTTTGTATTTTGTAATCTATTATTTATATATTGCATTTTTGCAGTTACCACATCTTTTTGTTTTTGCTTTTTCATTGGGTCTTTTTCTACAAATATTTGCTCTCTTGTCCAAGGGTCAAGTTCAGTATAATACATAAGTGTAGAATAAGTTGAAGGAGTAGGAGTAAATACCTGCACTTGCTCTGGATTTAGCTTTAAATCTGAATTTGCAAATGACTTTAAATCTTCCATATCTTTTTGAGTTGAGCCTGGATGAGCTGCTATCATATAGTATGTAAGAAATTGTTTTTTACCACTTTGTTCTGTTAAGTTTTCAAAGTTTCTTTTAAAATCTGTAAGAACATTTTTATTTGGTTTACCCATATATTTTAAAACTTTTTCTTCACTATGTTCTGGTGCTATTTTCATCTGTCCACTTACATGATGAGAAACTATCTCTTTTAGATACTCTTTACCATAGTGTTCATCTTCATTTATTAAGTCATACCTAATTCCAGAGTTTACAAATACTTTTTTAACACCTGGAGTGTTTCTTATATCTTGAAGTAAGTTTATATTTCTTTTGTGGCTTGGTTTTAGAACTGGACAAATCTTATATTCATCGTGTTTTGGGTTTTTATTATTTGGATTGAACATCTTAAACCCTGTACATCTTTTTGTTTCACATGTACCTTTGTCTAACTTTTTATCACATTCATATCCGTACATATTTGCTGTAGCCCCACCTACATCAGAAATCGTACCTTTAAACTTAGGATTTTTAGTAAAACCTTTTACTTCTTTAAGAATTGAAGCTTCACTTCTAGATCTTATTTGTCTACCTTGATGAACAGAAATAGCACAAAAATTACACTCTCCATAACAACCATGATGAGTAGTAACAGAAAATCTTATAGTTTCCATAGCTTTAACTTTACCTTGCTTTTCATAGTAAGGATGTACATCTCTTTGATATTCTAGATTATAAACATTGTCTATTTCTGCTTCTTCCATATAAAACTGTGGAGGATTTTGTATAAGATATCTTCCATTGTGTTCTTGGCTTAAACCATTTGCAGTTATTGGGTCGTTGTTATTATAAAAATCATGGAACATATCTATAAATTTATTTTTATCATTTTTATCTTGACAATCTTTTAGCGATGCAAGCTGTATAAACTCTAACTTTGGCTCTTTAGCTATATAACAAATTCCACGAATATCATTGATAGATGTCTTATCTTTTAAAGCATTTGCAACTTCTATAATAGATTTTTCAGCCATACCATATACTAAGATATCAGCTTTAGCATCAAACAGTATAGAACCACGAACCTTATTTGTCCAAAAATCAAAATGTGCAGTTCTTCTTAAACTTGCTTCAATACCACCTAAAACAATAGGTGCAGTGTTTTTAAAATATCTTCTAATTAGGTTTGAGTATACTAAAGTTGCCCTATCAGGTCTTCTATTGTTTACCATTCCAGGTGTAAAGTCATCTGAGTTTCTGAATTTTTTAAGTGCAGTGTAGTTTGCCACCATAGAATCCACAAGTCCAGAAGAAACACCCCAGAAAAGTTCTGGTTCTCCTAGTCTTGTGATGTCAGTGTCTGATTCAAAATCAGGTTGAGCTATGATTCCTACTTTGAATCCTTGTTGCATCAAAAGCTGACCAACAATTGCCATACCACTGTATGGACTATCTATATAAGTGTCTCCACTTACAAGGATTATATCTAGCTTATTCCAGCCTAATTTTTCACATTCTTCTTTAGTTGTTGGCATAAACACAATATAATCCTTTTTTTAAATATTTAAAATAATTTAAACGTTTTTCATCTCAGTTCTTACTCTGATACTTAATTCTTTAAGTTGCTCGTTATCTACTGGGCTTGGTGCAGATGTAAGCAAACATTGAGCTTTTTGAGTTTTAGGGAATGCAATAACATCTCTAATAGAATCTGTACCAGCTAAAAGCATAATAAGTCTATCAAAACCTAATGCAAATCCACCATGGGGAGGCGCACCAAATTCTAAAGCATCAAGTAAGAATCCAAATTTTTCTCTTTGTTCTTTTTCATCAATATTCATAAGGTCAAATACTTTAGCTTGGATGTCTGATTTATGAATTCTTATAGAACCACCACCTAACTCTGTACCGTTTAATACGATATCGTAAGCTATAGATTCTACATCTTCTAAATCTTCAATATTATCTAAGTCACACTTATCCAAGTTTGGCATAGTAAATGGATGGTGAAGAGCTTTTGTTCTTCCATCTTCTGTTTCAAACATAGGGAAATCAACAACCCATAAGAACTCAAAAGTATCTTTAGGGATTAAGTCCATTTGTGTAGCAAGTTCGATTCTAAGTCTACCCATATAGTCAAGTACTAGTTTTTTCTCTCCAGCACCAAAGAATATAATATCTCCAACTTCCATCTCACATCTTTGAACTAATTCTTCCAGTTTTTCAGGTGTATCTTCAAAGAACTTATTTAGTGGACCTTTAAGACCTTCTTCTTTCATTTGGAAATATCCAAGTCCAGATGCTCCAAACTTTCTTACATACTCTTCAAAACCTTTCATTTGTCTTTTAGAGAATACATTATCTCCATTTGGAACTTTAAGTGCTTTGATTCTGTTTGCTTTTTTATCTTTTGCAATGTTTGAAAAAATATCTAAAGTACAGAAGTCAAATATATCAGCAACTTCTGTCATCTTTAAATCATATCTCATATCAGGCTTATCAGAACCATAGTTTTCCATAGCATCGTTATAAGTTATTCTTGTAAATTTAGCAGGAATATCATGACCAACAGCTTTAAATACATCACCAATAACTTTTTCAGCTACTTCAATAACATCTTCTTGATCACAAAAACTCATCTCAACATCTATTTGAGTAAATTCTGGTTGTCTATCAGCTCTTAAATCTTCATCTCTGAAACATTTTGCTATTTGGTAGTACTTATCAAATCCAGCTACCATTAGAAGTTGCTTGAATAATTGTGGTGATTGAGGAAGTGCATAAAATTCTCCACCATGAACTCTTGATGGTACAAGATAATCTCTAGCACCTTCAGGAGTTGATTTTGTAAGAATTGGTGTTTCAACATCTAAGAAACCTAACTCATCAAGAGTATTTCTTACAGTGATACCTACTTTGCTTCTTAATTTAAAGATATTTGCAGATTTTGTACTTCTTAACTCTAGGAATCTATTTCTTAATTTAATCTCTTCATTTACTTTATCATCATTTAAATCAAAAGGCATAGGCTTTGATCTATTTTCTATGATTAGTTTATCAAGTACGATTTCAATTTTACCAGTAATTAGTTTAGTGTTTTCAAGTCCTTCTCCTCTAGCTCGTACTGTTCCTGTAGCAATTAAAACAAATTCATCTCTACATTTTTCAGCTACTTCCCAAGCTGCTTTGTTGTCTTCAGGGTCACATACAAGTTGTACTAATCCACCCTTATCTCTTAAATCTATAAAAATCAATCCACCGTGATCTCTTCTAGAATTTACCCAACCTGCAACTGTAACAACTTCACCAATATTTTCTTCTGTAACTTTTGTACAATAATGTGTTCTCAAATTATTCTCCACTTTTTAGTATTATATTTCGCGATTATACCTAAAAGCAACTAAAAATTTAATTTTTGCATATTTATTGGATTTGATTAAATATTTGGTACAATATATTTATGAAAATAATATATCTTTTACTTATAACTTCTTCTTTACTTTTTTCATCAAATATAAAAAGTAGTGTATTAAATCAAAAAGATATAAGATATGTAAAAGCTGACTTATTACAACTTAGAGATAAAGCGAGTATAAACTCCAAAGTTATTGGTTATTTAAAATCTGATGAAGGTGTAACAGTAATACAAGAAGTAACTTCTAAAAGTCTTTATAACTGGGTACTTACAACTAGAGGCTATACCTCATCAAACTATTTAAGTAAGAAAATATTGGTATCAAATATACAAGAAATTATTCTTGAAAAAGAGTTAAAAAGTGGAGATGATATTAAAAATAATCAATATAACAATACTAATCATCAAGATTATTTAAAAGAAATATTTGGACTTGACTAAAGTCTAAATATTTATAATTACGCAGTTTCTTCCAGAGTCTTTTGCCTTATATAAAGCATCATCAGCTCTTTGAATTGTATCTTCTAATCTATCTCCAGCTTTTACGCCTGTAACTCCAAAACTAGATGTTATATATAAGTCATCACCCATATTGATAGTTGATAATTCTTCTCTTATTCTATTTGCTAACATTTCAGTAGTTTTAACATCTGCTGTTGGTAATAATACTACAAACTCTTCACCACCCCATCTTGCAATAATATCTACATTTCGTAAATGCTTTGCTAATAATTGAGATAGTTCTACAAGTACCTTATCTCCTGCATTATGTCCATAATTATCATTTACTAATTTGAACTTGTCAATATCTAACATCATTAAAGACATATTGTTATCTCTTTGTACCATAGTGTTGTATTCTGATATAAATAGTTCTGTAAATTTATATCTGTTATATAATTTTGTAAGATGATCTATAGATGCTTTTTCTTCAAACTTTTTGGTTTTCTTTTCTAGCATATCATTTAACTGAGATAATTCACTCGAATACTCTTTCATCAAAATAGCCCATTTGCTATATGATAAAGATATCAATTCTTTTTGTAAAATAAGACCTATGAGTTTTCCATCATTATTTGTAATAATCACTCTTTTAAAGTGCTTTTCTTTAATAAATGCTATAACTTCTTTTATACTAGCTTTTTCATTTACAGTTTTAATTGGAGATGACATATATGTTTTAATTGGTGCAGTTATATCTAAAGAGCTATTCATAATAGTAATAATATCTTTAGTTGTAATGATACCAATTGGCTCATCATTTTTTGTTATAACCATACAATCATAATGCCCATCAAGCATATATTTTAGTACTTCAGATGTAGAAGTATTAAAATCAGATTTTTGAATATATTTATTCATATTTATCAAGTCACCAATTCTATAATTCTCCATAAGAGTTTCTGGGTCTATATGACTTATGATATCTGTATGAGTGATAATTCCATATAAACTATTATTATCATTGGTGACACAAATATATTCTAAGTCACTTTCTAATAAATCAAGAGTATCTAGAATATTTTCATTTTTATTTATTGTAGGTATTTTTTCTAAAATAATAGTATCAATTTTCTTTGAAAAATCATGCTTATTTAACTTCAAATACAATAATGAAGCTGATGTTAAAATATAATAATTATTGTCATTTTCAACTATTACATTTCTATGATTGTTTCTATGCATTAGTGTTAAAGCAGTATCAAGAGTATCAGAAAAGTCTACAGTAATAACATCCTTAGTTGCAAGTTCTCGAAGTAGTGGGAATTTCATATATTATTATCCTTTTAATACCTCATTGTATAAAAATTTAGCAAAATATAAAGTTATATGTTTATATAGGCTATTTATAAAAAAGGTATCAACTTTTCAATACAAAGCCCCATAGCTGTTGATTCAAATCCATTTACTTTTTTTATATAGGGTTTACAAAATCCTTCTACCATAATAGCTCCAGCTTTTCCCATACATAGTCCTGTATTTATATACTCATCTAAATCTTCTTTTTGAAACTTATCAAATGTATATGTTGTAGTTGATACATCGTAAACATATGTTTCTTTACTTTTAAATATCATGCATGTTATTATGCTTGTTTCATTGTTACTTTGAAGTTCAAGCATATATCTAGCATCTGCTTTATCTTTTGCTTTTCGCAAAAGTTTACCTTCACAAGTTACAACTGTATCACATACAAGTAATGGCATATCTTCATATCCATACTTTTTGATTAATTCTTCATATTTACCCATAGTTGCTTTGATAACAAACTCTTTGGGGTTTTTTGTAGATATACTATCTTCATCGTAGTTTCCACCATTTTGTACAAACTCAATATTGTGTGCTTTTAATATACCTGCTCTTGTCGCAGAATTTGAACCTAGCCTTATCATCTAAAATCCACATTTACTTCTTTTTATGTTCTTCTAACATATTTAAAAAGTCTTTTTTATTCCAAGACCCTGGGTACATTTTTATTACTTTTGCATTCTCATCCAAGAAGAAAAAAGTAGGTGTTATTTTTAGAAATATTTTTTCTAAATCAAAAGGTAGTTTTGTTTTATCAACATTTGCTTCAATATAAATATAATCTTTTCCCATTATATCTTGAACATCATCTTTACTTAAAACTTCTTTTTTCATCTTTTTACAGTAATAACAATCTTTAGATGTAGCTTCTACTATGATATATTTATTTAAGTTTTTTGCACCTTTTAATATTTGTTCTTCATTTATATTGCTTTTATCTTTGTTTAGATTTTCTTTATGATTTTTTTGGAACTCTAGTATAAAAGTTGATAAGTAACTATATTCTTCATCACTTATATCATTTCTAGGTTCTTTAGGTACAAAGCTTCTTTTACTTATTTTACTAAGTGATGAAATAGAATGTTTAGGATTTGTTAAATAATATTTTAAATAATCCTCAATAGCATAGTCTCTCATATCTGTATCATCTTGAGCACTACCTATTGATTTATTACTTCTTAGAATTTTGTATTCTATTCTATTAAAAGGTGGTGCTTTTAGGTTTAAAAGTTTGTTTTGATGATTTCTAAAATTATCCATAACAACAGCTAAAGGTATATTTTCAATATGACATGAAACACATTTAGAAAGAAAAACTTCTCTCCCTTTTTCAAATTTTATCCATATATTAGATTTGGCAGCCATAGTGAAATAGCTGGTATATAAGTTACGAGCATAAGCCCGATAAATATGGTCATAGTCCAAGGTATTGTTGCAATAATCACATCTTTCATATTCATTCCAGTTAAAGAAGATGTAACAAATAAGTTAAGTCCCACAGGAGGAGAAACCATACCTAGTTCCATATTAATTGTGATCATTATACCAAAATGTATAGGATTTATTCCAAGTGCAACAGCAACTGGTAAAAGTAAAGGTACCATAATCATAATAATAGCTGATGGCTCCATAAATGCCCCTGCTACTATTAGAAGTACATTTACAAACATCAAGAACATTATAACATCAACATTCCAGTCTATAAGTGTTGCTGTTATCATTTGCGGTATATTTTCCATTGTAAGAAAATGTGCGAAAAGCATAGCATTTGCAATAATAAACATAATCATAGATGTAGTTTTTGCAGACTCCAAAGATATATTCCAAAAATCACTAGGCTTTATATCTCTATATACAAATGCAGAAATAATAAATGCCCACACAGCAGCAGCAGCAGCAGCTTCAGTTGGTGTAAGTATACCTCCATAAATACCACCTATAACAATAACAATAGTCATAAGTCCCCAAGATGCATCTTTCATTTTTGCTAATCTAACTTTAAATGGAGCAGGTTCGGTTCTCTTAAACCCAAGTCGCACAGCACCAATATAAGTAACAATCATAAGCATAAGACCAAGCATAAGACCAGGTACAACACCAGCCATAAAAAGTTTACCAATAGATACTTCAGCAGTAACACCAAATACAATCAAAACAATAGAAGGTGGTATTAATATACCTAAAGAGCCAGCTGTGGCTATTGTACCAACTGCATATTTCCTTGGATAACCAGCTTGAACAATAGCACCAAACATAATAGATCCAATAGCAACAACAGTTGCAGGTGAACTTCCTGAAACAGCTGCAAATATAATACTTGCAAAAATAGCAGCAATAGGTAAACCACCAGGAAGATGACCTACTATTGACTTTGCAAACTCAATTATTCTTGTTGCACTTGAACCCTTAGATAAAAGGTTTCCAGCTAAGATAAACATAGGAATAGCCATAAGTGAATAATGCTCAACTTTTTCAAATATCATAGAAGATATTTCCATAGGTGAAATAGGTGTAAAGCTAATCAAAGCTACAAAAGTAGAAGCACCGAGAGCAATAGCTATAGGAGCACCTATTATTAAAAGTGCAAAAAATAATGCAAATAATACTACTATACTCATAGCATACCTCCAGTTTTTCTGTTTGCTTCAGCTACTACTTGCTGTATATTTTGTACTTCCATAAGTTCTTCTGTCTCGCTTTTAAATTCTATTTCACTTGCAGGTGTGAATATTAGCTTTACTATTTGAAGTATCACACTATATGCCCCAAAAGCAAATGACACAGGTATAAC
>DQSS01000203.1 GCA_015663165.1 Arcobacter sp.
ATCATACTCTACTAAGTGTAGGTTTTCATGGTTTTCTATGCCAAGTTCTTCTATGCGCCAGAAGTTTACAGAAGATGTTCTTCTGTATGTTCCATGCACTTCATAACCTTTATTTAAAAGAAGTTCTGCTAAATATGCACCATCTTGACCTGTGATTCCTGTAATTATTGCTTTTTTCATTATTAAAACTTCTCCTGACTTAATTTTTAAATTATACACTATTTTTATTTTAAGGGCACCTCTGAGAACGTTAGGGTTTTTAGAGGTGCCCTTAAAGATGATGGAATATATATTACTTTTTCCAATGATTCTCTCTTTGAAAAGAAATATACTCTTTAATGCTTTTTTTTGCTTTCCATCCAAGTGCTTTTGTTTTTTCACTTTTTACATTGGCTACGAGCCTATTGCCTTTTCGTTCAGGTAACATTTTAATAGTACCACCATACATTTTTGCTATATCCAAAACTGTATATGCTTCTGGGCTTCCAATACCATATTCATCTCCATGTCCTTTTTCGCCAATTATGATTAAAGCATCTACCGTATCATCTATATGTGTAAAGTTTCTTTTTTGTGTTCCAGGGATTACTACTGTAAGGGGTTCATTATTTTTCATTTTTTCTTTAAAGAGTGCTATCAATGTTGCATATTTACCATTTTGCATTTCTCTAGGACCATAAACATTATAAAAATAAGTTATCACATATTCTACACCAAACCATTGCCCATAATTTTTTACTAGCTTAGTATTACTAGATTTACTCCATGCATATGGACTTGCATTGGCATTCTCACCATTATCTCCATATTTCGTACTACTTCCTGCATAGAGTAGTTTACAGCTAACCTTTCTTACAAATTCTAATACTGCAAATGTCCCATTTTTATTGTATTCTATAACTTTGTCTATATCTTCAAAACTTTGTTCTACTCTACTATATTCCCCTAAATGAAATATCATATCAGGTTTAAATATTATAAGTTTCTCAATATCAATGGTACTACCTTCTATATATGTTACATTTTTTACATGATTATCTTTACTACCTGTAAAATAATTATCTAAACTATACACATCATTGTTTTCATCTCTTGCAAGTCTTTCACAAAGATGACTCCCTACAAAACCTGCTCCACCAGTTACTAAAATTTTCTTCTTCATCTAATCAACCTTTTACTTATCACTATTAAAAATATCTCTTGTATATACTTTCTTTTTTACATCCTGCAAATTACTACTTAGTCTATTAGCAACTATAACATCTGAAATATTTTTAAAATCATTTAAATTTTTTATAACTCTTAACCCATCAAAAGCTTCATCATCAACTACCGGTTCATATATAACAACTTCTATGTTAGCTTGTTGTAGTTTTTCTATTATTCCTTGTACAGCAGAACTTCTAAAATTATCAGAACCACTTTTCATAATTAATCTATATATACCAACAGTTGATGGTTTTTTAGAAAGAATCTGTTTTGTAATAAACTCTTTCCTAGTTTCATTTGAATCAACTATTGCTCCAATTAAATTACTATCAACATCTTTAAAATTAGCTCGTAATTGTTTAGTATCTTTAGGAAAACAATAGCCACCATATCCAAAAGAGGGATTATTATAATGAGTTCCAATTCTAGGGTCCAATCCCACACCATCTATAATATCTTTTGTATTTAGATTATGTTTTTCCGTATATGAGTCAAGCTCATTAAAGTATGCAACTCTCATAGCAAGATATGTATTAGAAAATAGTTTTATTGCTTCTGCCTCTGTAGAGTCCGTATATAGAACAGATACATTCTTTTTTATAGCACCTCTCTCAAGAAGCCCTGCAAACATCACTGCCCTATCTGATTTTTCACCAACTATAATTCTACTTGGATATAAATTATCATGAAGTGCTAGTCCTTCTCTCAAGAACTCTGGTGAAAAGATTATATTTTTTGTATTGAATTTTTCTCTAATACTTTTAGTATAACCTACTGGAACGGTTGACTTAATAACCATTGTTGCATTTGGATTTATTTCAAGTACATCTGCGATAACATATTCTATGCTTTTAGTGTTAAAGTAATTTGTCTCGGGGTCATAGTCCGTAGGTGTTGATATAATAACAAAATCTGCACCCTCATAAGCTTCTTTTTTATCCAGAGTAGCTCTAAAATTTAAAGTATCTTTTTGTAAATACTCTTGAATATCTTTATCGTCAATCGGAGAAATTTTCTTTTGAAGCATCTCTACTTTTTCAGGAATGATATCCAGTGCTACGACTTCATTATGTTGTGCTAACAAAATTCCATTTGATAAGCCTACGTATCCTGTTCCTGCTATTGCTATTTTCATTTTATCTTTCCTTCATTTTTATAAATTATTATTTAGCCAAATAGACGAACTGGCAACTCTAAAATTATATCTATAGTTGTTCCATCAAAAGGTATATATCCTTTCCAATATCCAAACATAAAAATAATGTTTAAAGCTATAAATCCTCCTCCTATGATATAGATACTGCTTTTACAAAAATATTGCATTATCCATTTTATAAATGCAGCAAAAGGTAATGCCAATAGTGAAAGTATATCTACAGTTGGACGATTACCAAAACTTCCTCCAAAATACCAACTCCACCAACTTGAAGATACATATACATGTATAAGGAAAATACTTAGGATAGGAAAAGCAATATAATATTGTTTTTTATATATTAGAATAAAAAAACCTAATATAGAAAACAATAAAACTGGTGACCAAAAAAATAAACCTTTTCTTACACTAAATAAGTAATTAAATATTTCAGGGTCTAGGAAATTGAAACTTTCACCTTTATAAGAATTAATAAAAATCGAACCAGCCGCGTAATACCAATAAATCAATTGAATAGATATAATAGCTAAGGCAATTAAACTAAATAAGAAAATTTTATAAAAAAAATCTTTGTTAAAATTGATATGTATAAACTTTTTTTCACCATATATAGATAATTTAATATATGGTATAAAAAACAATAAACACAGAATTAATAAAATAGCATTTGGAATTCTAGTGATTACAATAAGACCAAAGATTATACCTAGTAAAATAGATGTATTTATATCTAAAATTTTAAATTTTTTAAAAATAATGTAACTAAATAAACTTATTAGAAAGAAACTATATACATGTGAAAATGAAGAATCATATGTTGCATAATGAAATAAACTTGTAGCAAATAAAAAGATTACTATTGTAAATAGTGCTATCTCTTTCTCAAAAAATATTAACAATGTTCGATATAAGAAATACATACCTAGGAGACAGTATATTATTCCAGAAGATATATTAGCAATTTGATATGGAAGACTATATCCATCTGCAGTATAATTAAAAATATTTGCAAATAGATGACCTATTAAAAAGGTAGGAATCTGCAAAATGGCTGTTCCTATAGTATATTTATTTAAGAAATGTCCAGTTTCTTCAATATAATGTAATCCATATGCAGCCTTATCTGGTGTATGCATATTCATGATTGCAGTATGAAAGCTCAAATTATTATCAATAAATATACTAGTCAAATAAGAATAATACCCAAATCCATCTGATCGGATTGGTGGATTATTTAAACCATTTGAATAAATATAGTAAACACTAAAAAAAGATATTAAAATGAATAGTACAAATAGTATTAAATCCTGTAATTTTATTCTCTTCATTTTATTTACAAACATAATCAAAACCTTTACTGGAGTCAACTGCGCCATGGGCAAAAGGGTCAGTTAAGTCAGCACTATATTCACCCATAAGTAAACGTTCTTTAGGTAAAAAGTTCTTTCTAAAATACCTACTAAAACTAGCCAATGTATTTCCTTTTTCAGTAAGTTTAACGCAACCATTTTGATTTATTATTATAGTTCCTGAAGAGAGTTGTTCAGTAAG